>NZ_QRHU01000008.1:0-101211 GCF_003470945.1 Collinsella sp. AM23-17
TGCGGGAACGGCCTATTTGCTCAATGTGTTCGGCTGAGATCGGAAATCAACCCTTTAGCGATTTTTTATACCGCCTGCCGCCTCAGAACGGCCGTTGACGAGTTTGGGGGGTTGACGTTATTGTCAACCCCCCAAATACCAACCAGCTATACGATCACCAAAGACGCGAGCTCAAGCATGATGGGCATGGCGACGAGCGACAGAATCGTGGACAGCGTCACCAAACCGATTCCAAACTTATAGTTGCCGCCGTATTTCTCGGACAAGATGGCCGCGAACGATGCGACAGGTGCACCGAGAGCGATAAGCATCGTGAGGCGAACCTTGGCATCAATCCACGGGAAGAGCGCCAATATGCCAACAACGATCGCCGGGATGATGACGAGTCTCACCAAGCTAACGAGATAGGCCTTTTTGCTCGTAACGACAGCGCGCATATCGCTCTGCGCCAAATAGGCTCCAAGCACAAGCATCACAAGGCCCGTATTGAGCGCACCCAGGTCATCGAGAATCGTCGCCATCAACGCGGGCGGATGGATTGAAAAGAAAAAGCAAACAAGACCAATCAAGATCATGATGAGATTGGGGTTAGTAATGCAGTTCTTAAAGGACATCTGGCTCTTATCACCCGAAACCAACCATACGCCATACGTCCAAATGAAAAACGTGAGGCATGAGACTCCGATGGAGAGGTAGAAGACGTATTCGGACCCGAACACGCCCATAACAATGGGAACCCCGATAAAGCCGCTGTTGGAGAAGATGGCACCGTAACGGGCGACACCATCCTCCTTTTTAAAAAACAGACGCGTGAGCGGAATCGAAATTAGTGTGACCACAACGGTAAGCACAAAGCAAAATCCCGCGTCGCGGATCATGTTGGGTTCGAAGTCGACCATAAGGGTTCTCAGCGTAATGCAGGGATACGCCACATAGATGACCACATTGGCCATCTGGCTCGTGCCCTTGCGGTCGATAATCTTCATGCGGTAGAGAAAATAGCCGATCGCCATCAGGATAAACATGATGACGATCTGACTGATAAGCGCGGCAACCGCTCCTCCCATTACAGCTCCTCGCCGTTGGTCTCAATAACCTTCTTGTACCAGTAGAAGCTCTTTTTACGCGAGCGCTCCATAGTACCGGTGCCGTCATCGTGCTTATCGACATAAACAAACCCGTAGCGCTTGGCCATCTCTCCATCGGCATTGCTCACCAGGTCGATGCAGCCCCAAGGCGTGTAGCCCCAGACCTCAACACCATCCTTGATGGCCTCGGCCATGGCCTTGATGTGATCGCGCAAGTACTCGATACGATAGTCGTCGTCGATGGATCCATCCGGATTGACCTCGTCGCAGCAGCCGAGGCCGTTCTCAACCACCATAATGGGAATTTGATAGCGCTCGTACACCTGGTTGAGCATGATACGCAGACCCATAGGGTCGATTGGCCACTCCCATGCAGTCTCCTTGAGGTAAGGATTCTTGGCGCCCCCGAGAAGGTTACCGCTCGTCTCCTCGGCAGGGTCAGTGCTTGCGCACTGGCTCTGATAGTAGCTGTGCGTATAGAAATCGACCGTACCCTCTTTGAGAATCTTACGGTCCTCGTCGGTGATATCGAGCGTCACGCCCTCCTCGTCCCAGATGCGCTGGGCAAAGTAGGGGTACTCGCCGCGCACTTGGACATCTGAACAGTAGTAGTTGCGATACTGGTTACGCTCGCGGGCAAGCTCGACGTCCGCAGGATTGGGCGTGAGCGGATAGGCCAGCATGTAGGCAATCATACAACCCATCTTGTTGTCGGGGTCGATCTCGTGCCCCGCCTTGACCGCAAGAGCACTTGCGACAAACTGATGGTGCAGCGCCTGCAAACGCTTCTGCGGGTCATCTTTCTGATGGCGAAGGTCAAAGGAGCCCGGATTCAGAATGCCGAGACTCATGTAGTTGCCAAGGGACATCATGCCGCAATTGATCTCGTTGAACGTGAGCCAGTAGCGACACTTGCCCTTGAAATGCTCCATGACGGTCTTGGCATACTTCACGTAGCAGTCAATAGCCTCGCGCGAAGCCCAGCCATCGACTTTCTGGCACATGGCAAAAGGCATCTCGTAATGACTCAGCGTCACGAGCGGTTCGATGCCGTACTTATGGCACTCGTCCATCACGCAATCGTAAAACGCAAGGCCAGCCGCGTTGGGCTCATCTTCGAATCCCGTTGGGAAGACGCGAGGCCAGTTCATCGAGAAACGAAAGACCTTGAATCCCATCTCGGCGAGCAAGGCGATGTCCTCTTTGTAGTGATGGTAGAAATCGACACCATCGTGACAGGGATAGAGCTTGTTGGGGTCGAGCTCGGGCGTGATCTCGCGCGGGTGGTGATGGTTGCCGTTAGTGGCCATATCCATGCAACTCGGACCCTTGCCGTCTACGTCCCAGGCTCCCTCGAACTGATTGGCAGCAGTCGCGCCGCCCCAAAGAAAGTCTTTTGGAAAAACACCCATGGTCGTCCTCTTTTCTATAGGAAACGGGCCGTCATCGCGACGGCCCTCACACTTGTTGAATGAAAGCTAGTCGAGGTCAGCACCGTTGGTGGCGATAACCTTCTGGTACCAATCGAAGCTCTTCTTCTTAGAGCGTGCATAGGTACCGTTGCCCTCATTGTCGAGGTCAACATAGATAAAGCCGTACCGTTTGTCCATTTCGCACGTCGACATCGAGACCAGGTCGATGCACCCCCACGGGGTATAGCCCATCACGTCGACACCTTCCTCGATAGCAGCGCCGATGGCCTTAATGTGCTCACGGAAGTAGTCGATGCGATAGTCATCGTCAATCGTGCCGTCTTCGTTGACCTTATCGTAGGCGCCAAGACCGTTCTCGACGATAAAGAGCGGCTTATGGTAGCGGTCCTGCATATCGATCAACGCGTAGGTGAGGCCATCGGGGTCGACCTGCCAACCCCAGTCAGAAATGGGCAGGAAGGGGTTCTTGACGCCGGTAGCAAGGTTTCCTCCGACTTTCTCGCGCTTGTCCGCATCAATGGAGTCAACCATCGACATGTAATAAGAAAACGAGACGAAGTCGACCGGATACTGCTTGAGAATGGCCTCGTCACCCATGCCGAACTCGACGTGGATGCCCTTGCGCTTCCAATAGTTGAGCACATGCTGCGGATACTCGCCAAGTACCTGGACATCGCTATAGAAGTAGTTATCGCGGTTGTCCTTCTGCGCAAGCAGCATGTTTTTGGGATTGCAGTTCTCGGGATAGGTGAGGGTGCGCGTGACCATGCAGCCCATCTGAGCACCGGGAACCATCTCGTGCAGCATCTTGGTGGCAAGGGCGCTCGCCACAAACTGATTGTGCACGCACTGGTAGATAAGCTCCTCGCGCTTATCCTCGGGATAACGCTCGGTGCAAACGCCGATCGTGGTCCAGGGGTGGCGGAACACAGAGTCGATCTCATTGAATGTGAGCCAATAGGTAACGTACTTTCCAAACTCGCGGAAGCAGACTTTGCAGAAGCGCAAGAAGAAGTCGATGACTTCGCGCTTGCCCCAACCATCGTAGTGGTTTGCCAAATAGAGCGGCATCTCGTAGTGGTGAAGCGTCACAAGTGGCTCAATGCCCGCATCCTTCATGGTGCGGAACAGGTCGCGGTAGTAGTCGATGCCGGCCTGGAGCGGCTCTTCCTCTGTACCCGTGGGGAACAGGCGAGTCCACTGGATGGATACGCGCAGCGTCTTGAAGCCCATCTCCTGGAAAAGCGCAATGTCCTCCTTGTAGCGATGAAAGAAGTCGATGCCGTGACGCTTGGGGTACACGTGGATATCGGTCGAAGCCTCGGCCTCCTTGATCTGTTCGTCAGTGATGCCGTGAAGGGCCGCGTAGTCCTTTTTGTCGACCTCGGGCTTATAGGTGGTGCAGTCGGCGACCGAAAGGCCCTTGCCATCCACATCCCAAGCACCCTCGCACTGGTTGGCGGCAGTGGCACCGCCCCACAAAAAGCCTTCTGGGAACACGTAGCTCATAGTTATCTCCTTAGTTAAAAAGAGGGGCACGGCGCTCCCGTGCACCGCGCCCCTCGAAGTTACAGGCATATTATCGGACAGCCGATAGGTGTAGCCATTAGGCCTGAGCAGCCTCTTCCTGCTCCTTCTTGGCCAGCTTGCTGTTGGCGAGGACGAAGGGGATCCAGATAAGGACGCCCACGACGAGCTCGACGACTTGGACCACAACACCCTGCCAGCCATGGCCAACAAAGGCATTAAGCAGGATGGGCACACCAAAGGGCACGTCAACGGTGTTGCAGGGAAGGAAGCCGATAGAGGTGGCGAACATGGCGATGGCGACGCAGATACCGGAACCAAAGGCAAACGGAATCGCGTAGATCGGGTTCAAGACCAGAGGGATACCGAAGACGACGGGCTCGGAGATGCCGCAGATGCCAGGCAGGAAACCGAGCTTGGCGATAGCCTTTTCCTCATCGCGCTTGGAGCACAGGAAAATAGCGATGATGAGGCAGAGGGTCATACCGGCGCCACCGGGAGCAACGAAGCAGTTCCAAAAACCCATGGTGAACGGAGAATCGGGCATGGTGCCAGCGGCAAGGGCGGCGGTGTTGGCGGCGATTGCGGCATTGAACATGGGGTTGCGCACCGGGGAAACAATGAGACCGCCATGGATACCGAGAACCCAGAAGAGCTGGGACACGACAACGATGATGACAACGCCAGCCGGAGTCTTGAAGGCCGCCTCGAGCGGAGCCTGCATAAGGCCGTAGATCCAATCGTTGATATAGGAGCCGGTAAGGGCCTGGAAGCCAAGGCCGAAGATAGCGCTCACGACGAGGACAATAAAGACCGGGATCATAACGTTGAAGGACTGGGAGATACCAGAGGGAACCGAAGGAGGCATCTTGATCTTGATCTGGTCGATCTTAGAGAGCCAGCAGAAAAGCGAACCGAACACAACGGCCGTGATCATGCCGACAAAAAGACCCTGAGCGCCCATCTGAGTGGTAAGAAGACCAGACACCGGAGCCTCGAGAGCCGTGCCGGCACCGTCGACCTTGATAGAGGTGCAAATCATGGAGATGTAGGCCGCCACGGAGACGAGCGCCGTCGGATACTCCGGAGCCTTCTTGGCACGGGCCAGGTAAAGGCCAATCAGGAAGGTGATGGGCACCGTCATGAAGGACATGGTGCAGTAGTTGATAGCGGAAAATGCCGGCTCAAGCCCCGCGAGCGCGGGCACCCATTGTGCAAGCCCCGTCGTGGTGGAAGAGACCAACGTCTTGAGCAGCGTGCCCATAGAACCCACGATAACGAAGGGCATAAACGCGGTAAAGGCATCCTTAATTGCGGAGAGATATACGTTGTCGCCTACTTTTTCTGCGACAACCATCATCACATCTTCGAATTTCTCGGAGAAAGCCATATGATGTACCTGCTTTCGAAAGTTAATGACGTGCTTTCGGATGTAGACCGCTGTCGAGTGCTAGTCGCACAGCGGCGATTTTGGGCTATTGAGCCCTTATGCCTTGGCGACCAGGTCCTCCGCCTGCTTGAGGACCTTGGCGCCATCGCAGCTGCCGTAGGCAACCGGATCGATTACGGCAACGGGAGCTTTGCCGTCAACGACTTTGGTGAGCTTGCGCTGAAGATGGCGGACCTGCGGGCCAAGCAGCAAAACGTCAAAGTTTCCGAGTTCCTCGGCAACCTGGCCTTGCTCGACGGCCCAAATCTTGTAATCATCCTTGCCCTGGGCCTTAGCGGCCTCCTCCATCTTGCTCACAACGAGCGAGGTGCTCATACCAGCACAGCAAGCCAACATGATGTTCATAACGGACTCCTTTCAAAAGCGCTCATCTTGGGCGCCCGATTGACCAAACTCGGTATTTTAGGGTTACTTGCCCTCGTACTTATCGCGATAAAGCTCGATAAAGCGCTCGGCAAAATCACTCGCCATGATGGCCATCGTCAGATGGTCTTCGGCATGGATCAAGATGATGTTGATATCGACGGTATTGCCGTTCGCTTCAGCCTGAGTGAGCTCGAACTGCATCTTGTGGGCAGCGCTCATCTCGGACTGCGCCTCGGCGAGCTGTTTCTCGGCCTCTTCGAAATCGCCATCATGGGCGGCGTCGATTGCCATGAGCGCGGCGGACTTGGCGTTGCCCGCATGCAGGATGATTTGAAGGGCATTTTCATATTTGCTCTCGTCCATCGGTGTCTCCTTCTACTCGTTGTTGTCTGTTTTTCCATACATATTCAAAAGCTTGACGACGGTCTCCCATCGTTGGTTGTCGACAAGCCCCTGGATAGCCTCTTTGCTGGTAAGCATCTTGGCCATACTGCGGTAGAAACGGTCAAGCTTCTTGTCCTTAGCCTTTGAGACTGATACTAGAAAGACCGCCCGCACCGCTTGCCCGTTCCATTCGACCGGCTCGCGCAGCAGTCCAACGCAAACAAACGTCTCGTCCGTCACGGCCTTGACCGAATGGGGCATGGCGACCTGATTGCCAAAACTCGTCTGCGCGAGTTCCTCGCGACGCATGACCAGCTGCTTAAACTCGTCAGGCACGTTACGCATGGCGGCGACCTGCTCGCATAGAATTGAGATGACCTCGTTCTTGTCTGCAGCGACCATATCGGAGACAAAAAGGTCAGCCGAAAAATAAGGTGCAAGGTCACCGGTAACATTTGCACCGGCAAGAATCTCACGAACATCGTGCATATCATCGGCATCGAGAAAGAAGCTCACCTCGCGCACGGGCACCGGAAGCGCTCGATGCAGGGGCACCGTGGTAAAAACGTAATCGATACCCGTCATATCAATACTGTCGACATGGGAGGCATCGCAGGTCACAATCTTGTCCACGAGAGCACCGAACTCTTGGCGGTATCGGTACTCAAGGAGCTTGGCGCTTCCCTGTCCGCTCGCGCACACTACGAGGATATTCTTACGCGGGACCTCGCTCTTCTGGCGCTCAAGCGCCAAGGCGAAGGCGAGTGCGATATAGCCGATCTCGTCATCCGAAAGACGACTACCGTAGTGCTCGGCAAGGATGACCGACGAATCGAGTGCCATCGAATACGCGAGCGCGAATCTCTCCTTGATATCGGCAAGCAGCGGATTATCGATATGCATGCGATATTTGAGACGCACGGCAAGCGGAACGATATGACGCGCGAGGTTCATGCGGAGCTCAAGATCGCCGCGAAAATCAAAGTGATAGGAATCCCAGATGCACTCGAGCATCTCAGTGACCACATCCCAAACCTCGTCGGAAATTACGAGACCTTCATCTGCACCGTCGGAACTAGCATACAGAGATTGCTTTCCCGCAAGGTGAATGGCGATGTAGGCAACCTCCTCCTCTGGGAGCCGAATGTCGAAAGCTTTCTCGATACGCAAAGCCACACAACCGGCCACCGCAAACTCGCGCGCTGTACGCAGCTTCTCAATATGTTCGGCTTCGAGCGGGACGTAGCACTGCTCGCGGATTCGCCAAATGGCGACCGCGATATGAACCAGCAAGTTTTGATAGGCCGCTGAGTTGATTTGGAAGCCTTCCTCGGCAATGACCTCATTCACACAGGTGGCAATCGTGTCGAGGGTCACCTGGTTCTGAGAATCGCTCTCACGATGCTCTGCAAGCTTGTCGAGCGTAATGCTTGCCAAGCAGAGGCGACGCGACATCTCCGAGCCGCTCACGCGAATCCCGTAATGAGGACGCCGTTCAAGCTTGAGATCGAACTTGGCCAGCTGTGCCTCAACCCGCTTGAGATCGCCTGAAATAGCATTGCGGGATACATAGAGGATCTCCGAAAGATCGTCCAGGGTGATCCAGTCGACGCGACTCAACAGGTCGTTCAGCAAGTACTCAACGCGCCCCTCGCTCGTAGAGGGAATTGACTTGAGACCCCCATTGGATGCATCGTCCTTGATCGAGCGGTATGCGTCGCAATCGCTGATATTGAGGGTATAACCCCCGCCACGGTGTTTATGGATATGGGCCTGAGGCTCGAGGACAGCGTTGAGCTTCTTGACATAAGTACGAATCGTGCGATCGCTCACGCCAAACTCTTCGCAAAGACGAGCGGGCGAAACATCGTGATTAGCCTCTATGTAGTCAAGTACTTTTTGAACCTGTGAATCTAACACCAACGTTTCACCTCCCCGTATCTATCCGACAATTAGAAAGATACAAGGTTTATGAAAGGTGTTCCACAATCCCGATTTCCCCAGAAGTCGGAAGTCTCTTGGGTGGAAACGGAAACTGTCTAGCGCATGAACGGGTTGCACATGAGTTCACGCGCCATAGTGGTCGAGGGACCGTGGCCAGTCAAACAAACGGTATCGGGTGGAAGCATGTGGGCGAGCTTGGAGAGCGAACGCAGAATCGCCGCCTCGTCGCCACCGGCAAGATCGGTGCGGCCGTGGCTGCCCGGGAATAGCGTGTCGCCCACAAAGGCAATGTTCCCCTGCTCGGTGGCAGCAAACAAGACGATCCCTCCCGGCGTATGCCCTGGCGTCTCGATCACCTGCAGGCAGATATCGCCCACCTCGATAGCATCGCCCTCGGCGAGCAGGCGCGTCGGCTCCCCGGGGTCAGGCGTCTCAATGCCCCACATTGCTCGCTGTTCCTCGATATTCGCATGCGGCACCGCCACATCCTTAGCACACAGCTCATACTGACAGCCCTCGCCAACGGTGGTTCGTACGCCGACAACACCACCAACATGGTCGGCATGGCCATGAGTGCATACGGCGCCAAGCGCGCGTACGCCGGGATGCTCGGCTCGAATATGCTCCACCAAGCGCTCGCCTTCCCATGCGGGGTCGATAATCACGCACTCATTGTCCGAAATAACAGCATAGCTATTGGTCTGAATGGGACCGTTTACGAGCGTCTCAATCTCGACCGATCCCTTGGGAGTTAAATCCAAGGACACAGCACTCATGTCCCTCTCCTCTCTATAGAACTCGAGGCATCAAACGATGCCTCGAGTGTAGCGAATATCGATAATGTGGCACGTTCGTCGCGACTAAACGCGGCGCTTAAGCTGGGCTCCACCCTCGCCGGGCATCAGGCGGCGCGCGTCGTAGACCGAGTCAACGCTGCTGATGGAGGCCAGCAGCGGATCCAGACCACTCGCGTCCGAAATCTCGACCATAAAGCGCAGGGTTGCAATACCCTCGCGGTTGGTCGACGTGGCGGCAGAAAGGATATTGCCGCCCGCATCGCCAATGGCGATGGTGACGTCCTTGAGCAAGCCCATGCGATCCAGGCACTCGACCACGATCTCGACCTGGAAGAGGGTGTCGGCAGCGCCGTCCCACTCCACTTCGATCATGCGCTCGGGATGCTCCATAAGACCCTTGACGTTGGGGCAGTTGGCGCGATGCACCGAGACGCCGCGACCGCGCGTGATGAAGCCGACGATATCGTCGCCCGTCACCGGATTGCAGCAATGCGCCAAACGGACCAGCAGACCGCTGTTGCTCTCGCCCTTGACGATGATACCGTTGCTGGCGCTCTTGCCACGCTTTTGGGGCTTGCGGTTGGATCCGCGCGCGGGCTGCTTCACGACCTCGGCAATGGCCTCGGCCTTGGCGAGCTGCTCCTCGGGCTTGGGATCCAAGATCTGCTCGACTTTGTTGCCCACGGCACGCGGGGCGACTTTGCCCGCCCCAACGGCTGCGAACAGGTCCTCGAGCTGCTTGTAGTTAAACTGCTCTGCCACGGCATTGAGCGCACGCGTAGATCGCGGCGTAGAGATGCCGTACCCGCGCTTGCGCAGGTCCTTGGCCAGTATATCGCGGCCGGCGGCAGCGTCATCGTCTTTGGTCGCGGCAGCGAAGTAACGGCGAATCTTCGACTTGGCCGAAGGTGTCTTAACGATCTTGAGCCAATCACGCGACGGCTTGGAACTCTTGTTGGTCAGAATCTCGACACGGTCGCCCGTCTTGATCTCGTGCGTGAGCGGGGCCACCGCACCGTTGATCTTAGCGCCGACGCAGTGGTTGCCCACCTCGGTGTGAACGGCATAGGCAAAGTCGAGCGGCGTGGAGCCGGCACGAAGCGCCATGACCTCGCCCTTGGGCGTAAAGACGAAGATCTCCTGATCGAACAGATCGACCTTCAGCGAATGCAGGTATTCCTTGGCGTCGGTGATCTCATCAGACGCAGCCCAATCGAGCGAATGTTTGAGCCAGTTAATCTGGTCGTCCAAGCGCTGGGCATCATTGGTCTTAGACGCAGACGATCCGCCCGACTTCTTATAGAGCCAGTGAGCGGCAATACCGTACTCGGCCTGCTCGTGCATCTCGTAGGTACGAATCTGAATCTCGAGCGGACGAGCCGTGGGGCCGATAACCGTCGTGTGGAGCGACTGGTAGTTATTGACCTTGGGCATGGCGATATAGTCTTTAAAGCGCCCGGGCATGGGGTGCCACAGCGTATGCACCGCACCGAGCGTGGAGTAGCAATCGCGCACCGAATGGGTGATAACGCGCAGCGCCACCAAGTCATAAATCTCGGAGAATTCCTTGCCCTTGCGCTTCATCTTTTGGTAGATGGACCAATAGTGCTTGGAACGGCCGTTGATCTGGAAGTCTTCCAGACCAATGCGGTTAAGCTCGTCGGTGAGCGTCTTGATGGTCTCGGCCAGATAGCGCTCACGGACCTCGCGCGACTCCGCCACCATGCGTGCGATGCGCTGGTAGGCGTCGGGCTCCAAATAGAAGAAGGACAGGTCCTCGAGTTCCCATTTAATGGAGCTCATGCCCAGACGGTCGGCCAGGGGCGCATACACGTCCATGGTCTCGCGGGCCTTAAACAGGCGACGGTCCTCACGCAGGGCCGCAAGGGTGCGCATGTTGTGCAGACGGTCGGCAAGCTTAACGATGATGACGCGGATGTCCTTGGACATGGCGAGGAACATCTTTCGCAGCGTGAGCGCCTGTTTCTCGTCCATGCTGTCGACTTCGATGTTGGTGAGCTTGGTCACGCCATCGACGAGCTCGGCCACCGTATCGCCAAACAGGCCGGAAACATCGGCAAGCGAGGTCTCGGTGTCCTCGACGGTATCGTGCAGCAGCGCGGCGCACACCACATCGCAGTCCATCTTGAGATCGGCCAAAATGATGGCCACCTCGACGGGATGGTTGATGTACATCTCACCCGAGCGGCGCTTTTGGTTGCAGTGCTTCTCGGCAGCAAAGCAATAGGCCTGCTCCACCTTAGAAAAGTCGTCCTCATTCATATATTTGAGGCACAGGCGCTCCAGCTTGTCGTAGCTGTCCGCCATAATCTCGGGCGGCAGCTCATCGGCATGCTTATAGTGCTCCATCTCCGAGAACGGCTGGAGGGCGGAATCATGGGCGGTACGGGCTGCGGCATCCATCGAGGTCCCCTTCCCCTAGGCCCGCGGTACGATCGGGCGGTTAACTTTGGCTAGCATATCAGAAGCGCACGAATCGAGCGCCCAACTCCGGAAAGCCGAGAACTCCATGCGCGAACGCAAACCCTCCAAATAGCGAATTGACCTGCTCAATTGCACACGGCCGGGGTTTTCGGCCATCGCGATGCGACGGGTGTCGTCAAACCCCGAAACGCGACAGAAGCCAAGCTCTTCGAAGATTCCCAGGCCACTTTCCACCGAGCGCTCGTCGACCGGCGTGCGAGCATCGATGGCAAGGCACATCTGCGCGATGTCGATATCGCTCGCGCTAAAGGAATCGTCCCCGGTCTTGCCGCGGTTGGAGCGCCACATGGTTTGCAGCGCGCGATAGAGCGTGACGAGCTCGTCGCGCTCAGGCGCATAGCAGTCGAGTAGGCGCTCGTTAATGCGGGCGTCGCGCGACGAATAGAGCAGGTGAATCACGGCGGGCTGTCCATCGCGACCGGCGCGGCCACTCATCTGGTTAAACTCAATCGCGCCAAACGGCATGTGATAGAGCACGACATGGCGAATATCGGGAAGGTTGACGCCCTCGCCAAAGGCCGAAGTCGAGACGATGCAACTGAGGCTGCCATCTCGAAACGCCTCTTCGACGCGGCGGCGATCGGAGCGCGCAAGCCCGGCGTTATAGAACGCGATATGGGTCGCACAGTCTGGTACGCGCTTGCGCAACGTCTTGGCAAGCGCCACGGACTGGTCGCGCGAGTTGACGTAAATGACGGTCTTCTCCCCCGTCGCCACAATCGACACCAGGCGATTTTCGCGGCTCGCAAGGTCGCGATCGTCCTCGAGCTGCAGGTTCTCGCGAACGGTCTCGTCAACCACCGTGCTGGTAATCGGCAATACGCGAGCGAGCTCTGCCACGACCGGAGCCGTCGCGGTGGCAGTCGTGGCCAGAACGACCGGATCGCCCAGGGCCTTGAGGATATCGGGCATGTCGAGGTATGCGCTTCGGTCGCCGCCCTTGGCAAGACCGGCATGATGCGCCTCATCGATAACGACAAAACCGATGCGCCCCGAACGCGCAAAGCGGTCGCGGTGAATAGACAGGAACTCAGGCGTCGTGAGTACGATGCCGGTGCGGCCCGAAGCCAGGCCGGCAAACACGTCATCGCGTGCGGCCTCCACGGTCTCGCCGGTCAACACGCCCACGCCAATGCCGAGCGCAGCCATCGTCGATGAGAGGTGATAGGCCTGGTCGGCAACGAGCGCACGCAGCGGATAGACAAAGATGCTCGCACGCCCACGAAGGACCGCCTCGCGCGCGGCGTGCACGTGGAAAATCAGAGACTTGCCGCGGCCCGTTCCCATAACGGCCAAGACGCTCTTGTGGTCAGCCAGGGCGTCAAGCGCCTCGACCTGCGCGCGGTGCGGCTGGTTCGATCCGATAAAGCTGTGAATGAGCGAGCGCGTGAGCTCGGTATAGGAAAGCTGGGCGAGCGTTTGGCGCTTGCGGGACTCCAGACGAAGACCGGCGTCCGCAGGCTCCACGCCGCGGCGAAGCTCACATGCCGGGTCGTCAACGCTGGGCGCCGTGGTATCGCGGACCAAGACATCCTTGATCATGAGCTTTGGCTTTACGCGACCTTGCCAATGCTCGGCCACGGCCTCGAACACCAAGTCGACGGCGCTGTCGCAATTGATGAGCCTATCGATCTGCGGCACGCGAAACATGATGGCCGGCACACTCGCGGCGCCATCGGTCGCCACAAAGCGCATGTGCTCGCCGGTTTTGCCCACCACGGCGCGATCGCACATCGTCACGCCCTCGGCGGCCAGAAGCGGCACCTTATTGCCCTGGCCAAACGGCTCAAGACGAGAAATCTGCTCGATAGTCTCGATATTCAGCTCGGAGAGGTCGACGGTGGCGGCAACCTCGTCGGTGTCCTCAAAGTCCTCGGCGGGAAGCTCGGACAGCACGGCGGAAAGGCGACGACGGAACTCATCGAGCTTGGACGCCTCGATGGTCACGCCCACCGCACCGGCATGCCCGCCGCGGCGAATCAGCAGGTCGGAGCAACGCTCGACGGCGTCGAACAGGTTGACTTTGCCCACCGAGCGGCCCGATCCGCGTGCAATGCCGTCCTCAATCGAGAAGAGCAGCGCCGGCACGTGGTAGCGATTGGTCAGGCGGCTCGCCACGATGCCCTTGACGCCCTCGTGCCAGCCCTCACCGCCCACGACGATTGCGCGCCCGCCGTCATAAGTCTCCTCGACCTTCGCCACGGCATCGCGCGTAAGCTCGGCCTCGATCTCGCGGCGTTGGCGATTGATTTCCTCGAGCTCGGCGGCAAGAGCGCTCGCTTCGATGGGGTCGCGGGCAAGCAGCAGGTCGAGCGCCAGCTTGGGATCAGCCATGCGGCCGGCAGCATTCAGACGAGGGATGAGCGAAAACGACAGGCCGTCGGCCGTAATGGTAGAAAGGTCGGCCTTGGCAAGTGCGGCAAGCGCGATATAGCCGGGGCGGGCCGTCACGCGCATCTGCTGGATGCCCTCGGCGACCAGTGCGCGATTCTCGGGCGTGAGCGGCATCATGTCGGACACGGTGCCCAGCGCTGCGACCTCTATCAGCGAACGCCAATACGACGGCTTGCCCAAACGCTCGCCCAGGACCTGCACCAGCTTGAGCGCCACGCCGGCACCGGCAAGCTCGCGCGAGGGACCCTCGTCCTCGAGCTTGGGGTCGGTCAGGGGCACGCCCTGCGGCACCTGGTCGGAGGGCTCGTGATGGTCCGTGACCACCAAATCGATCCCCAGGCTCTCCAGATAGGAAACCTCTTCCTTGGCGGCAATGCCGTTATCGACGGTCACAATCAGGTTGGGTTGGGCGAGCTCGTTGACGCGGTCGAGCGCCGCACGCGACAGGCCGTAGCCCTCGTCAAAGCGATGCGGAATAAACGGCGTGACATCGGCGCCAAACGTGCGCAATGCCTCGGTCAACAGGCAGGTCGACGTAATACCGTCAACATCAAAATCGCCAAAGACCGCAATGTGCTCGTGGCTGCGAATAGCGCGCTCGACGCGGTCGGCGACGACCGCCATGCCCGGAATAACGAGCGGGTCGGCCCAGTCGCGATCGAGCGAAGGCGTCAAAAACAGCTGGCCTTCCTCGATGGATGCAATGCCGTGCGCAACCATAATGCGCGCCACCAGCCCGGGTATGCCCAGGCCAGCCGAAAACTCCTTTTCGAGCTCGGGGTTTTGCCGAGCGACCGCCCAGCGATGCGTCGTCTTAAGCGATGACATAGGCGCCCACCCCCGATAGGGGCAGGTCGCCGCGATACCTCTCACGGTTCATAGCGATGAGTCCTCTGTGTATGCCCGCTTCGGCAGGCAGATCTGTTGAACGGATTTATTATACCGTGCGGCACGGACGCACAACGTCCAGCACGCCGCGGTTTCGATAAACGAGGGCGGTAATAGCCTCGAAATATTCGAGCGTTTCTGACGCACGGACGCATGCGAGCGTCTAGCATATCCATTCAAAACGGATTCACGAGCAAAGGGAGTCACAAGAGCATATGAAGCAATGGGTTGGACTGGGCAAGTTTCTCGCGGGGCACATGCAGGTCATCGTTCCGATTTGCGTGACGCTCGGCGTGCTCTTTCCCCAGCAGATCGGCGTGCTCAAGCCAATCGTTCCCGCCCTGTTTGCCTTTATGACGTTCCAAGGTGCGCTCAGCAACACCTTTCACCAGGTGGCCGAGGTGTTCCGCCGTCCCCTGCATCTGATTTTGGCGTTATTTGTCTCGGCCGTGCTCATCCCCATCGCGGCGTATGCCATGGGCTCACTGTTCTTTGGTTCCAACCCAAACCTTGTCTGCGGCATCGTGCTCGAGTACAGCGTACCCGTGGCAGTCACCGCCTTTATGTGGATCAGCATGTTCGGCGGCAACGGCCCGCTCGCGCTCACCATCATCCTGACGTCCTCGGTCATCTCGCCCGTCACGATTCCGCTCACGCTTAAGCTCCTGCTGGGTGCCACCGTTGCAATCGATGTTACGGGCATGATGCAGAACATGGCCTTTATGATCGCCATCCCCGCCGTGCTCGGCATCGTGATCAACGAGTTCACGCGCGGATGGGGACACGAGAAACTCTCCCCCGCGCTTTCGCCCGCCTGCAAGTTTATGATGATGGGTGTCATCGCCTCCAACTCCACCGCCATGAGCGAGTACGTGCTACACATGAATGCGGTGCGCCTGGAAGTCGCCCTCTTTATTTTGACCTTCGCCATCAGCGGCTTTGTCGTCGGCATTCTGGTCGCCCGCGCGTTGCACCTGCCGTATAGCGAGACGACCACCATGTGCTTTACCTGCGGCATGCGCAATATCTCTTCGGGCGCCGTCATCGCCACGCAGCATTTTCCCGGCGAGGTCGTGTTTCCCGTCATGTGCGGAACGCTGTTTCAGCAGGTGCTCGCCTCGGTTATCGGACATCTCTTTGAGCGACTGACCGGCGAGGAGCGCGCCGCCCAGCGCAAGCGCGTCGAGGCCGGCCGCGACGCCATGGGACGCTAGACTGTCCGCATTACGCGGGTGATAGTCTTGCTATACGAGCGTTTCCAGATGCGCACGCAGGCGCTCTGCATCGATATCGAGCGTGGTCTCGGCATTGACCTGGGCCAAACGATAACCGACAAAGTAGGGCGAAACCACCCAACGCGGCAACACCTTGGCAATTGTCCGGCCGTCCATGTGGTAGAAGAACAAGTTGTACGACTCCGCGCGGCCGCCGTGGTGCTCGTGCAGGATATAGCGCAGGGCCACCTGAATCGCATCGGCAAACAGGTCCGCTTCGGCTTGGTCGCGGGCGTCGTCGCTGGCGGCAATTCCCTGTGGAGCCGAGACGTTGACCTCAAAGAATCCCATAATCGGTTCGGTTGAGATGTTGACCGAGATTCTTCCCTGTTGCCAAACATTGATGCCTTCGAAATTGGCGGAAGTCAGCGAAGCATAGCCGTCTTCCTGCTCCAAGCCCACAATCTGCATGTGTGGATGGACGAGGCTGCCGCCCGAAAGCGGACCTTTGTTCTTGTACATGAGCACACTGCGGTACTGTTGGGAATCGATCATCTGCTGCCAACAGCCCAGAGCAAACCGCATCACATGATGCAGCTCATCCGGTTCATAGGTCACCAGGTCGGCGTCGTGATTGGCAGACTCGATCAATACGGTCTGACGGGTGGCCCGCAAGGTCTTGAACTTATTCTCGAGCCAGATGCAGTCACCATCGCGCTGGATGATGTTGGCGAGCCCCTCCGTGTCGCAAAAAGGGCACGCGGTGCCAGGGCGACGATTATCGTCGGGCTTGCCGCTCGCCTGCTGAACGTCAAATACCAGCGCCACGGGTTATACCTCCAGCGGCACGATCTTGGTGCCATGGAGCTCGGAGACGCCTAGCGCCGCCGCGACCGCGTCGCGATTTGCCGTAGTGATGCCGCCGCCGGGAAGGATGGTCAAACGATCGCCCGCATACTCGATTAAACGAGCCAGGTGATCGAAATTATCCTCGATCGACGTACCTGCCGCGCCGCCATGCGTGAGGATGCGCGTAACGCCGCAGTCGGCAAGTGTATCAATCGCATCGAGCTGAGCCTCGGTCGAGAGCTGGTCAAATGCCATGTGGAAGGTGATGTCGATGGGCTCGCGCTTGCATTCCTCGGTCGCGCAGCCCGTAGCCATAACGAGGGCGCCGAGGGTGAGCTCGTCGAGCGCCCAGCCGCTGGCACAGGGCTTGCAGCAGCCAAAGACCAGGCCATCAACGCCGGCGCTCACAGCAAGGCCCAGGTCCATCTCCATCATGCGCAGCTCGTCCTGGTTGTAATGAAAGTCGCCACCACGCGGACGAATCATGCACATCACTCGCGCGTCATGCTCGTGAGCGTAGCTGACTGTAGCGCTAATAACGCCGGCGGAAGGCGTGGTGCCGCCAACGGCCAAGTTGTCGCACAGCTCAATGCGACCCGCACCGGCCTTGATGGCCACCGGTACCCGCTCAAAGTTCTCGGCGCAAAATTCATATAGCATAGATAGCCCCCGGGAGACATTTCGATTTCCACACGGCATTGTCGCACGTTAAATAGCAACCCGCACGATGGAACAAAACCTTGACAAGGAGTGTCCCAAAGTGCCGGCACATAAGGAACGTCCCCAGGTGCCACCTTGAGCGATGGGTACTCATTTAAGTACGTCCCCAATGAGTACCCGCAGGGGACAGACAGACCGGACTCCCTATACGACAACTGTTGACATCATATACTATGTGTCATATAGTAGGTGTTACACAGTATACTACGAAAGGAGGTGTGCGGATGGATGCACAGATGAAGCGCGGCTTCCTCGAGGCCTGCGTGCTCGCGGCCGTCTCGGGCGAGGAATCCTACGGCTATCAGATCGTGAAGGACGTGCCCGCGAGTATGGGGCTCACGGAATCCACGCTCTATCCGTTGCTCAAGCGCCTGGAGAAGGCGGGCTGCATCACCGCGCGCTCCGCCGAGCACAACGGGCGGCTGCGGAGGTACTACCGCATCACGGACGCCGGGCGCGAGCGTATCGCCGAGTTCCTCGACGAATGGCCATCCGTGCAGGAGATCTACCGTTACGTGGAGGGGGCGCACCATGACGCGCGATGAGTTCTTGAACCGGCTGGGCGAGCTTCTGGCCTGCCTGCCGGCAGATCAGGTAAAGGAAACGCAGGAGTTCTACGCGGAGGCCATCGCCGACCGTATGGAGGACGGCATGACGGAGGCCGAGGCTGTGGCCGCCATGGGCACGCCCGGTGAGGTCGCCGAGGCAACGCTCGACGAACTGCCCGCCGTGCCGCGCGCGATCGCGAGGACCAAGCGCAAGAGCACGGCACTTCTATGGGCGCTCGCCATCGTGGGCTCTCCGGTATGGATTCCGCTGCTGCTCGCGTTCGTCGCCGTTGCCGCTGCAGTCTACATCTGTATTTGGGTTCTTGCGCTCTGCGTGTGGATCGTGGCCGCGGCATTCGGGGGCGCGGGCCTGGTAGGGCTCCTGTTCGCCGTGGACGGCATCATTATCGGGCATGTTCCGTACGTTTTGGCCTCGATGGGAATGGGATTCGCTTCCATCGGTGTGGCGCTCCTCACGGGAGCCGTCGCCTGGACGGCGTCCAAGCAGATCGCGCGCCTCTCTGCCCTTTGGGCGAAGAAAGCCGTTTCGCCCTTCTGGAAAGATCGAGGCAATAAGAGCCGCATGGGCGCTGAAGCGGCGCCGCTCACGGCATAGGAAGGAGTGCAAACATGTCCAGCGTAAAAAGGATTTACCTTGCCGTAGCGGGTGGGCTTGTTGCCACGGGGCTCGTCCTGGCTGCTATCGGATTTGTGGCCTCCGGCTTTAACCTCGCTGTGTTCAACACGCAGATCGACCTGCGCGATGACACCATCATTCTGGGTGGTGTTGAAATAGACGACCCGACAGGGCTTCCACTCATCGAGCAGCTTGCCGAGGTCGGCGAGATCCATATTGGATCTGCAACGACTGGTTCGTCTTCTCCTCGCAAATGATCGAGCTCGTAGCAGCCGTCCCCCCCCTCGGGCGCACCACGACGGGCGTGAGCACACCGCGCTCGGAGCCTTTTTGCGAGACCTTCCGTCGCGCTCTTCCTGCGTGGTGAACCGGTCATCGACCGACGAGAGGCTGATGGGAATCTCTCGACTTCGGGCCAATCCCGCTCACCGATCTGGTCTTCCTTCGTGATGCGCACATAAGCGAGCAGACACCGCGCAGAGCTTCAGCGCGGCCGCACTTCCACGTCTATGACGGAGGTGCCCGGCGGCGTCTTGGCGATCCCTTGTTTGCAGGCGTTAGCGCGTGGGGATCGCCCACTCGGGGGCCGAGGCCGCCGAGGACGGCGGCGAACCTCGCGGTGCCATTCGACATCGCGAGGTTCCCGGACCATGACCACCTGGCCTCGTACCGCGGCATAGCCCCAAGGGTGAGGAGCTTCGGCACGTCGATCAGGGCGCCCGCACAGCGTCGGCCGGTCCGCCGTTCGGCAGAACGGCGGAAGTCCCTAGCCGCCCAGATATGCCTTGCGAACGTTATCGTCGTGCAGGAGCTCCTGTCCGGTACCGGTCATGGTAATCTTGCCGGTCTCGAGCACGTAGCCGCGTGTGGCGATGGAAAGAGCCATCTGTGCGTTTTGCTCGACCAGAAGCACCGTGGTCCCGGCCTTATGCAGATCCTCGACAATCTGGAAGATCTGCTCAATCAGAATTGGCGCCAGGCCCATGGAAGGCTCGTCGAGCATGAGCAGCTTGGGGTTACTCATAAGGGCGCGGCCCATAACGAGCATCTGCTGCTCGCCGCCCGAAAGGGTGCCGGCGACCTGGCGACGGCGCTCCTTCAGGCGCGGGAACTGCTCGTAGACGCGCTCAAGGCCCGGAGCCACCGTTGACTTGGGCTGCGTATAGGCGCCCATTTCCAGGTTCTCCTCGACCGTCATCTGCAAAAAGGCGCGACGACCCTCGGGAACCTGAGCCAGACCCTTACCAACCAGCTTGTCGGCGGGCGTATGGGTAATGTCCTCGCCCATAAACTTGATGGAACCGGTCTTGGAACGCAGCAGGCCCGAGACGGTTTTAAGCGTCGTGGACTTGCCGGCACCGTTCGCGCCGATCAAGGCCACGATCTCGCCCTCGTTGACGTTAAAGGAGATGTCCTTGATGGCGTGGATAGCGCCGTACCAGACGTTGATGTTGTAGACGGAAAGCATCGGCTCTGCCATTTAGTCCTCCCCCTTATCCTGCTTGCCCAGATATGCCTCGATAACGGCATCGTTGTTCTGGATCTCCTCGGCCGTACCCTTGGCGATGACCTTGCCAAAGTTAAGCACGCAGATACCCTCGCAGATATTCATGACGAGCGACATGTCGTGCTCGATAAGCATGATGGCGATACCGAAGGTGTCGCGGATCTTGACGATGTTCGCCATGAGCTCCGCGGTCTCGGACGGGTTCATGCCGGCGGCAGGCTCGTCGAGCAGCAGCAGCTTGGGGTTGGTGGCAAGCGCGCGGACAATCTCCAGACGACGCTGAGCGCCATAGGGAAGCGAGCCGGCCTGTTCATTTGCCAAGTGCTCCATATCAAAAATGGACAGCAGCTCCATGGCGCGCTCATGGGC
This sequence comes from Collinsella sp. AM23-17, assembly GCF_003470945.1. Lineage (NCBI taxonomy): Bacteria > Bacillati > Actinomycetota > Coriobacteriia > Coriobacteriales > Coriobacteriaceae > Collinsella > Collinsella sp. AM23-17. The sequence goes on from NZ_QRHU01000008.1 coordinate 20,621, forward strand.
GGCCTTCTCGTGCTTCCAATACGTCGGCAGGCGCAGCACGCCCTCAAAACCGGAGTAACGCTCCTGGTTGTGCAGGCCGACCTTTACGTTATCCTCCACCGTCATGGTGTTAAACAGGCGGATGTTTTGGAAGGTACGGGCGATGCCCATACGGTTGACCTGGTAGACGGACTTACCCGAGGTATCCTCACCGTCGAGCAGGATGGTTCCGTGCGTGGGCTGGTACACCTTGGTAAGCAGGTTGAAGACCGTGGTCTTGCCGGCACCGTTGGGGCCGATCAGACCGGCGATCTCGGTCTTGCCGATGGTCAGGCTAAAGTCATCGACCGCCTTGAGGCCGCCGAACTCAATGCCCAGGTGGATGCACTCAAGCGCCGGGCGATGACCCAGGTCGCGATCGGGAACAATGGCGCCAGAAGGATACGGGACCATCTTGCCCTTGTTGAACTCAAACTTACTGGGCATCGGCTGCCACCTCCTTCTTGGAAGCAAAACGATCCTCAATACGTGCAAAGAATGCCTTGAGCTGCGGATTGTTGGTAAAGACCATGACCAGAATCAACACGATGGCATAGATGAGCATGCGGTAGTCCGAGAACTGGCGAAGCAGCTCGGGCAGCACCGTGAGCAGTGCGGCCGCAATGACGGAGCCGCGCATATTGCCCAGACCACCCAGGACCACGAACACCAGGATGAGGATGGACGTGTTGAAGTCAAACTTGGTGGCGGAGAGCTGCGAGAAGTTACCGCCAAACAGGGCTCCGGCAGCACCGGCGAGGGCAGCTGAAACCACGAAAGCGATCATGCGGTACTGGGTGACAGAGATACCCACGGACTCGGCAGCGATCTTGTTGTCGCGCACTGCCATGATGGCACGACCGGTACGGCTGCGAACCAGGTTGAGCACAATCACGAGCGCCACCATAACCAGGATGGCACCGGCGAGGAAGGTCGAGTACGTCGACACGCCCGATGCGCCCTGGGCGCCCTTGATGATGGCGGTGCCGTCCTCGAGCAGGTGCAGATCGTCGATTGTGGAGTTACCCGTGATGTTAAAGATCACGTGCAGGCCGCGAGAGTCGACGCCCACGATAAGGCAGGTAACGATCTCTTTGATAATCTCGCCAAAGGCCAAGGTCACAATGGCCAGATAGTCACCGCTCAGGCGAAGGACCGGGATGCCGATCAAAAAGCCCAGGATGGCAGCGGCGATGGCGCCGACCACAATGCTGATGGCCAGGCGAATGGGGTCGGAGGGCACGACGCTCTCGAGGGCGACGGCGGTAACGATGCCCGTATAGGCGCCGACGCTCATAAAGCCTGCGTGGCCCAGCGACAAGTCGCCCGCGATGCCGACGACAAGGTTGAGCGAGATGGCCATGACGATGTAGGCCGTGATGGGGACCAGCTGACCGGCGATCATGCGCGGGATCATATGGTTGGACTGCATAAAGAACACGATGGCGAATGCCACGATGCACATGGCGTACGTGACAAAGTCGTGACGCGTCTGCTTGTCTTTAAGGAACTTCATAGCGCTCACCTACACCTTCTCGGGGACGTACTTGCCCAAGAGGCCGGCAGGCTTGACGAGCAGGACGATAATCAGAACACCAAAGACGATGGAGTTGGCAAGACTCGTGGAAATGTAGGCCTGGGCCATCGCCTCGATGATACCGATGAGAATGCCGCCGACAAAGGCACCGGGAATGGAGCCGATGCCGCCGAAGACGGCAGCGTCGAAAGCCTTGATGCCGGGCATGGCGCCCGTGGTGGGCTGCAGCACCGGCGAGTAGGAGCACAGAAGCACGCCGGCGATAGCGGCAAGTGCCGAGCCGATGGCAAACGTCATCGAGATGGTGCGGTTGACGTTGATGCCCATGAGCTGAGCGGCGGCCTTGTCCTCGGACACGGCACGCATGGCCTTGCCCATCTTGGTCTTACCCGTAAAGAATACCAGGCCGGCCATGATCACCAGGCAGGCGACGATGGTGACGAGCGATACGGCGCTCACGTTGTACTTGGCCAAGAACTCCGGCACTGGGAAGGTGACGAGCGAAGTAAAGTTCTTGGGCGTGGCGCCCCACAGGAGCTGCGCGGCATTCTGCAGGAAGTAGGACACGCCGATAGCCGTGATCAAAACGGCCAGCGGGCCCGCCTGACGCAGCGGCTTATAGGCCAGGCCCTCAATGAGAACACCGAGAACCGTGCAGACCGCGCAAGAGAGAATTACAGATGCCCAGCCCGGGAGGCCGAGATACGACGTGGCGCAGAACGAGACATAGGCACCAACCATGATGACGTCGCCGTGAGCGAAGTTCAGCATCTTGGCGATACCGTAGACCATGGTGTAGCCCAACGCGATGATGGCGTAGACGCTGCCCATGGACAGGCCGTTGACCAGGTATTGGATAAAGACCGTCATGTTCCACATCCCCCTTTCGAATAGGTTTCCAGTTGATGTATGAAACAGGGACGTTACGTTGCCCCTAGATACCAAGCAAGCAGGGAAGGCCAAAACCTCCCCTGCTTGGGACCAAAACCGCTCTATGTAAGGCGGCCAATTAGGCCTGTACGTACTTGCCGTCAGTGATGACGTACGCAGTCGGGTCCTTCTGGACCTGGCCCTTGTCGTTCCAGGAGAGCTTGCCGGTCAGGCCGTCAACGGTAATGTTGCACATGGCCTCGGGCAGTTTCTCGGCGACTTCGGTTGGATCAGCGTCGACGCCAAGGCCGGCCTCCTTGAGGGCCTCGGCCACAGCATGCACGCCGTCATAGGCGTCGGCGGCAAACTGGTCGGGAGTATCGCCGTACTTATCCTTGTAGGCATTGACGAAGTCGGCGTTCTTCTCGTCGTCGGCGGAAAACGGGGTCATGAGCAGCAGGCCCTCGGCAAGAGAGGTGTCGAAGCCCTCCACGCCCAGGATGCCGTCCATGCCGTCGCAGCCCATCATCTTGACGTCATAACCCATATCCTTGGCATTCTTGAGCAGGACGGAGGCCGGAGTGTAGTAGATCGGCGCGAAGATCATGGTGGCGCCAGCCTGCTTAGCCTTGGTCAGCTGGTTGGTAAAGCTCGTGGCGGAGTCGTCCTTAAAGGTCTCCTCGTCGACAATCTCGAGCTTGGACTTAGCAGCCTGGGCCTTAAAGGCATCCGCGACACCCGAAGAATAGGCGTCGCCGGAGTTATAGAACAGCACGAACTTCTCGTCCGCATACTTCTCTGCCAGGAATTTGGCGGCGTTGACGCCTTGGTTGGGATCGGTAAAGCAGACCTGGAAGACGCAATCCTTGCCGTCGGTGACGTCCTCGGAGGACGCGGACGGGGTAATCATAAACGTCTGGGGGTTGTTGCCGCACTCGGCGGCAACGGCAACCGACGCACCCGTGGTGGTCGGGCCGACGAGGGCCTGCATGCCCCAGTCGAGCAGGGTGTTGAAGGCGTTAACGGCCTTCTCGCCGTCGGCCTGGTCGTCCTCGGCCTTGCTGACAAGCGGTAGCTCCTTGGTCGAGAAATCCTTGCAGCCAAGCTCGACGCCCTGGGTAACGGACTTGCCGTACGACGCGGCGGCACCGGTCAGCGGGCCGATGGTGCCGATCTTAAACGAAGCGTCGCTCGAAGCGGAACCGCTGTCGCCGCCGTTGGAGGAGCAGCCAGCTAGAATGGACATTGCCCCCAGACCTGCTGCGCTCGCGATAACGCTCCTGCGATTCATAACAGGGTTCAATGACTTACCGGTGAGGCTCGACATGCGGCTCTCCTCTCAAATCTCGTCGGGTTTTGGCTGCCCGACAGGCCATCCTTCGCCGTGCTCGGCGTTCGCAAAATAGTAGACGCTTTAGTTAGGAAAAGTGGCGATTATTTCAACTTTTCTTTGGATTTGTTCATTTATCCATAGTTCTGCGTATTCCTACTACTTTATGCAGTAATGCCACTTTATTATGTAAAAGTAATGTTTCCATTCTGTTACAAGCGTTCCCGCTCTCAATAAACATGGTGCCCCCCCTTTCGCTGGCCGCGACGCGTCCGTCTTGCGGTACAGGGCAAACCTTATGGCGCAAACGCTGACAGTTTGTTATGGGAGTTCGTTTGTAGCGAGCGTGTTTCCAATATTTCCGCAGCGTTTCGGGGGTAGCGTTTTGCACAGCTCCGGCTGCCTGGCAAGCACGCGCCCGCACTTCACGCTAGAATGCACTCAACCTATAAGCAGTTAATCCATCCACAAGATGCACGAAGGAGCTATCTATGAGCGAACCCCTGCGCACCGTGAACGTCGGTCTGATCGGCCTGGGAACCGTCGGCGGCGGCGTGGCCCGTCTGATCAAGAGCCACCACGATGAGTACCTGGCAGCCTACGGCATCGACCTTAAGCTGACCCGCGCCTGCGCGCTTGCTTGGGAGCAGGCCGAGGCGGCAGGCATTGAGCGCGAGGCCTTTACGAGCGACTGGCACGACGTCGTCACCGACCCCGCCATCGACATCGTCGTCGAGCTGATCGGCGGCGAGCACCCCGCAACCGAGATCTTCACCACCGCCTTTGAGCACGGCAAGCATGTCGTCTCTGCCAACAAGGCCCTGCTGGGCCGTCACGTCGAAACGCTTGCCGAGAAGGCGCGCGCGTGCGGCGTGCAGATTAAGTGCGAGGCCAGCTGCGGCGGCGGCATCCCCATCGTCAGCACGCTTGAGCACGACCTGGTGGGCAACAAGATCCTGACCATCGCCGGCATCCTCAACGGCACCACCAACTACATCCTGTCGCGCATGGACGCCGAGGGCGCCGATTACGCCGATGTGCTCGCCGACGCACAGGCCAAGGGCTATGCCGAGGCCAACCCGTCCGCAGACGTCGACGGCTTCGACGCCGCCAGCAAGACGGCAATCCTCGCCTCCATCGGCTTTGGCACCCGCGTGACCACCGACGATGTGTACCAGCAGGGTATCCGCACCATCGGCGCCGAGGACATCACCCAGGCCCGCGAGCTCGGCTACACCATTAAGCTGCTGGGCATCGCCCGCAACACCGACGTCGGCGTCGACGTCCGCGTGCATCCCACGCTGATCCCCGCCGACCACATGCTTGCCAAGGTCAACGGCGCCATGAACGCTGTCTACGTGGTAGGCGACGCCGTGGGCGAGACCATGTTCTACGGTGCCGGCGCAGGCTCCTTCCCCACCGCGAGCGCCGTCGTGGGCGATATCCTGTCGCTCTCCGAGCAGATCAGCCGCGGCGTGGCTCCGCTGCCCGAGATTGAGCCCTATGGCCACAACCTCGCCTTTAAGCCCATGGACGAGCTCCAGACCAAGTACTATGTGCGCCTGAAGGTCGCCGACCGCGTGGGCGCCCTGTCCGAGACGGTCGATATCTTTGCCAAGCACAACATCTCGATCTCGCTCATCAACCAGGTCGAGGACGGCAAGTCGGGCGTCAGCGATGCCTGCTCGGTCATCTTCCTGACGCACCGCGCGCTCGAGAAGGACGTCCAGGCTGCCGCCGCCGAGCTTGCCAGCGTCGACTGCGTGGCCGAGGTCGCCAACGTCCTGCGCATCGAGGACGTCGAGGCTTGGACCGAAGGCGTCATGGCCAACTAACCCAACGCTCGCCCAGCAATACGCACTTTGAGGGCTCCCGTCCGACGTGGGACGGGAGCCCTTTTGTCACCTGCCCTAAGCACAACGGCAGAGCATATTTGCGCGAGCCGCTCATCGGTAACACGGGCTACCGTTCACCGATATGCAAACGCGACCGATTCCGGCTACCGCTACGCTGTGCTGCGTATATCCGCCCGCAAAGAGAGGAAGCACCATGTTGCTCGAGGGCAAGAAAGCGATCATCACCGGAGGCACGCGCGGTATCGGCTATGCCATCGCCTGCCGTTTTATCGAGGAAGGTGCTGCCGTCACCGTCTTTGGCTCGCGCCAGGAGACTGCCGACGCTGCCGTTGAGAAACTGACGACCGCTTATCCCGAGGCCAAGGTCTGGGGCCGCTCCTGCGACCTCACCTCGCTCGAGGCCGTAACCGAGGCCTTCGCCGCGGCTGCCGACGATATGGGCGGCTTGGACACCGTCGTCAACAATGCCGGCATCTCCCAGCGCTCTCCCCTTTTGGACTACACGGCCGAGGAGTTTGCAAAGGTCATGGACCTCAACGTCGTCGCTGTCTTTAATGGCCACCAGGCTGCCGCCAAGATCATGACCGAGGCCGGCCACGGCGGCACCATCACCACCACGAGCTCGATGGTCGCCAAGTACGGCCAGCCCTCCGGTGTCGGCTACCCCACGTCCAAGTTTGCCGTCAACGGCATGGTCCAGTCGCTCTCGCGCGAGCTCGCCCCCATGGGCATTCGCGTCAACGCCGTCGCCCCCGGTGTGACCAAGACCGATATGGTCGCCAACCTGCCCGAAGAGGTCATCAAGCCCATCATCGCCACCATTCCGCTGGGCCGCATGGGCGAGCCCGAGGATGTCGCCAACGCCTTTGTCTTCCTGGCGAGCGACATGTCCGCCTACGTCACGGGCGCCATCCTCCCCGTCGACGGAGCCGCCCGCTCCTAAAGGTCGCAAGCCACAGCTTTAAACCTCAACCGAGCTCAACGCAAGAAGGTGCGCTGCCTGCATCAACCGCAGGCAGCGCACCTTCTTCTATTCGAAAAGGAAACTGCGTCCCATAATTCCGGCTCAGAATGGGATGCGCTTTCCCTAACGAGCCTCTCGCGGAAACTGCATCCCACTCTGAGCGCCCATTCCGGGACACAGTTTCCCAACGCTCCCCGTTTCGGAAACCACATCCCGTTCCGAGCCTTCAAAGCGGGACGCGGCTTCCCCGAGAAAGTATCGACTACTTACCGTCGTCGTCTTCGGCTTCTTCGCGCGCATAGAGCTCCAGCATGCGACGGCGGTATTCGCGCACAGCGAGCTTGGCGCGCTCCAGGCGGCGGCGCTCACGCGGAGTCAGCTCGGACGGGTCGACCTCGTCTCCATAGGTCTTATCGGCAAGCAGGTGCGCCGCGTCCACAATGCGCGCATCGATGTGGCCGCTCGCTGCCTCGGCGGAAAGACGCTCGGCAATCGTATCGAGCGTAGGCAGGCCCTCGAATACGCGACCATGGCCATGCGAGGTCAGCAGCTCGTGCTCGCGCGCGAGCAAGCTCGCTAGGTCGTGGTGGGCGCGCAAGATGTCGAGCGCATCGGATGGATGCTCGGCAACCTCTGCCACGGCGGCGACCGGTGCGGCATCCACCACGCGGTAGAAGAGCTGCGCGAGCAATGGCATCAAGAACACCGTGATGGCACCGGCGGCAACCATAACCGACGCGATGTCTTGCGACAGCGCGCCCGCGTTGACGGCAACGCTCGTCACGGCAACGATGATCGGCAGTGCCGTGGTGCAGTACAGGGCAACGGTAATGCGACCGTACGCCGACACATCGCGCGTCGCAGGACAAATGCTCATAGAGATAAGAATGGGCACCGCGCGAATGATCAACAACGCCACGATAAAGCCTACGAGTAGGCCAGGGCGCGATGCTACAGCCGTCAGGTCAATCTTGGCACCCGACACGGTAAAGAATACCGGGATCAAAAAGCCATAGGCAAGGCCATCGAGTTTAAGCTCGAGCGTATGGTTGCCCTCGGGGATGATATAGCGCAAGACAAAGCCGGCGGCAAAAGAACCCAACACGATGTCGAGATCAAAGACGGCCGAGAACGCCACGAGTGTGACCAGGATGAGCACCGTCAGGCGCACGAAGGTCTGTGACGTGGTATCGGCGCGTTCCTCGACAAACGCAAAGAAGCGGCTGCCGACGCGCTTGGAGCGGCTTGGGACCACGGCCAGCAACACGCAAACCACCGCAAACAAGCCAAGGATTACAAGCGTTTGAATGCCAGTGCGGGCAGACAGCAGCACCGACATAGCAAGCACGGGCCCAAGTTCGCCCCAGGTGCCATACGCGAGAATCGAGTCGCCCACGCGTGTGCCGGCGAGCGAACGCTCACGCATGATGGGCACGAGCGTGCCGAGCGCCGTCGAAGTGAGGGCAAGCGTCACGGCGATACCGTCGAAATGGCTGACCGAGAACCACGGGGTAAAGCGCACGGCGAGCCAGGCGATACCAAACGTGACGACCCACGTCGCCAAACCGTAGCGTCCCTCGACGCCCGTGATGCTCTTGGGGTCGATCTCAAAGCCGGCAAGCAGGAACAAAAAGGCCAGACCGAGCTCGGACACGAGCGAGACCTCGGCATCTACATGGATGACGCCGAGCATATGGGGTCCCAGCACCGCGCCGAGCACGAGCAAAAAGACCGTCTCGGGAACGGGTTTTCCAGGAATCGCCGAGGCGATAAAAGGACTCGCAAAGGCCACGAGTGCGATGATGGCGAGCGAAACGAATGCCATGTGATGCCTTTCTCTTGTTTGCGCTTCACTGTAGCACCCTCGCCGTCCTCAACGCGCCGCGAGCTGTCGTATCATAGTGAGGTTTACAAACATGTGGCTCAAGGCGACCGCAGGGCAGACCCCGCAAACCGACCGCTGCCGCATACCGTACCGTACGCCCAACCGATCAGGAAGGCAGGAACCAATGGTCTCTCGTATCTACGTGGAGAAGAAACCCGGGTTCGACGTCGAGGCTCAGCAGCTCAAGGGCGAGCTGACCGAAATTCTCGGCATCAAGGGCATCGAGGCCCTGAGGATCATCAACCGCTACGACGTCGAGGGCATCGACGAGGAGCTTTTCCGCTCCTGTGTGCCGACCGTCTTTAGCGAGCCCCAGGTCGATGTGACCTACGACGAGCTCCCCGCAAGCGATGGCGCCGTCTTTGCCGTCGAATTCCTGCCTGGCCAGTTTGACCAGCGCGCCGACTCCGCCAGCGAGTGCGTGCAGCTCATCAGCCAGGGCGAGCGCCCCGCCGTGCGCTCCGCCAAGGTCTATATGATCTCGGGCGCCCTGGACGAAGCCGCCATCGAGGCCATCAAGCACTACGTGGTGAACCCCGTCGAGGCGCGCATCGCCTCGCTCGACCTGCCCGAGACGCTGTACATGGAGACCCCCGAGCCCCAGCCCGTCGAAGTGCTCGACGGCTTCCGCGAGCTCGATGAGGCCGGCCTTGTCGCCTTTATCTCCGAGCGCGGTCTTGCCATGGACGAGGCGGACATCGCCTTCTGCCAGCAGTACTTCCGCGATGAGGACCGTGACCCCACCATCACCGAGATCCGCGTGATCGACACCTACTGGTCCGATCACTGCCGCCACACCACCTTCGGCACCGTCCTGGATGATGTGACGATCGATGACGCCGTGGTGCAGCAGGCCTTCGACCGCTACATGGAGATGCGCCACGAACTCGGTCGCGACGCCAAGCCCGTCTGCCTCATGGACATGGGCACCATCGGCGCCAAGTACCTTAAGAAGACCGGCGTCATGACCGATGTCGATGAGTCCGAGGAGATCAACGCCTGCACCGTCAAGGTGAAGGTCGATGTCGACGGCGAGGACCAGGACTGGCTGTTCCTGTTTAAGAACGAGACCCACAACCACCCGACCGAGATCGAGCCCTTCGGCGGTGCTGCCACTTGCGTGGGCGGCGCTATCCGCGACCCGCTCTCGGGCCGCAGCTATGTGTATCAGGCCATGCGCGTCACCGGTGCCGGCGACCCCACCGTCCCCGTGTCCGAGACGCTCGAGGGCAAGCTGCCGCAGCGCAAGCTCGTAACCACCGCTGCCGCCGGCTACTCCAGCTACGGCAACCAGATCGGCCTTGCCACCGGCCAGGTCAACGAGCTCTATCACCCCGGCTACGTGGCCAAGCGCATGGAGGTCGGCGCCGTCGTGGGCGCTACCCCGGCAAACCACGTGCGCCGCGAGTGCCCCGCCCCCACCGACAAGATCATCCTGCTGGGCGGCCGCACCGGCCGCGACGGCATCGGTGGCGCCACCGGCTCCTCCAAGACCCAGAACACCGAGTCCATCGAGACCTCGGGCGCCGAAGTCCAGAAGGGCAACGCCCCGGTCGAGCGCAAGCTGCAGCGTTTGTTCCGCCGCGGCGACGCCTGCCGCCTGATCAAGCGCTGCAACGACTTTGGCGCCGGCGGCGTCTCGGTTGCCGTGGGCGAGCTTGCCGACGGCCTGTATGTCGACCTGGACACCGTGACCAAGAAGTACGACGGCCTGGACGGCACTGAGCTCGCCATCTCCGAGTCCCAGGAGCGCATGGCCTGCGCCGTCGCCGACGATGACGTCGAGGAGTTCATGGGCTACGCCGCCGAGGAGAACCTCGAGGCGACCGTTATCGCCGAGGTTACCGCCGAGCCGCGCATGCGCATGGCCTGGAACGGTGTCGCCATCGTCGACCTGTCCCGTGAGTTCCTCAACTCCAACGGTGCACCCAAGCACCAGGTCGCCCACGTCTGTGCCCGCAGCGTGTGGCAGCCCAGCTGGGCCGGCACCACGCTTGCCGAGCGCATGACCTCGCTTGTCACCGACCTCAACGTCGCCTCCAACAAGGGCCTTTCCGAGCGCTTCGACTCCACCATCGGTGCCGCAACCGTGCTCATGCCTTTTGGCGGCAAGACGCAGCTCACCCCGAGCTCTGCCATGGTCGCCAAGTTCCCCGTGGATGGCGAGACCACCACGGCGAGCGCCATGGCATGGGGCTTCAACCCCTACCTGATGGAGGCCGACCAGTTTGCAGGCGCCTACCTGTCCGTGGTTGAGTCCATCGCCAAGCTCGTGGCCGCCGGCTTTGAGCACAAGCGCGCCTATCTCTCCTTCCAGGAGTACTTCGAGCGTCTGCGCACCGAGGCCGAGCGCTGGGGCAAGCCCACGGCAGCCGTCCTGGGCGCCCTCATGGCCCAAGTCGACCTGGGTGCCGGCGCCATCGGTGGCAAGGATTCCATGAGCGGCTCGTTTGAGGACGAGGCCGGCGAGCTCAACGTTCCGCCGACCCTCATCAGCTTCGCCGTGGCCGTGGGCAAGGCCGCCCGTGCCGTCTCGCCCGAGTTCAAGGGTCTGACGCACCGCGTCGTCCGTATCGCCCCCGCCACCTATGGCGAAGACTACCGCCCCGACGCCCAGCAGCTGCTCGCCGCGTTTGACGCCGTCGAGGCGCTCACTGCTACCGGCGACGCCCTGGCCGTCTCCACGCCCGGCTACGGCTGCGGCGCCGAGAGCCTCTTTAAGATGTGCGTCGGCAACCAGATCGGTATCGAGCTTGCCGAGGATGTGGACGTGGAGAGCTTCTTCACCCCGCTCTACGGCAGCTTTATCGTCGAGCTCGCCGATGACGCCGAGCTGCCCGAGGTCGCCGACGGCGTTGTCGTCGAGCCCCTGGGCACCACCGTCGAGGGCTATGCCATCGATACCGGCTCCGAGGTCATCGAGCTCTCCGAGCTCCAGGAGGCCTGGGAGAGCGGCATCGAGGGCGTCTTTGCCTACCGCAGCGCCGGCGAGACCCCCGAGGTCGAGACCATCAACTTCCGCGCCAAGGATATCCACGTGTACGGCGGCGCCAAGATCGCCCGTCCGCGCGTGATCATCCCGGTGTTCCCCGGCAACAACTGCGAGTACGACAGCGCCCGCGCCTTCCGTGCCGCCGGTGCCGAGGCCGACACCTTCGTGATCAACAACCTCACGCCCGAGGCCGTCGCCGAGAGCACCCACGAGCTTGCCCGCCGCATCCGTGCAAGCCAGATCGTCATGATCCCCGGTGGCTTCTCGGGCGGTGACGAGCCCGACGGCTCCGCCAAGTTCATCACGGCGTTCTTCCGCGCTCCCGAGGTCACCGAGGCAGTCCGCGACCTGCTCAAGGCCCGCGACGGCCTGATGCTGGGCATCTGCAACGGCTTCCAGGCTCTGGTCAAGCTCGGCCTGGTGCCCTACGGTGACATCGTCGACGCCACGCCCGATACGCCCACGTTGACGTTCAACACCATCGGTCGCCACCAGAGCCGTCTGGTGCGCACCCGCATCTCGTCCAACTTGTCCCCGTGGCTGTCGCAGTGCAGCCTGGACGACCCCTACACCGTCGCCATCAGCCACGGCGAGGGCCGCTTTGTCGCCAATGACGAAGTGCTCGCCCAGCTGATCGCCAACGGCCAGGTCGCCACGCAGTACGTGGGCGAGAACGGCAAGCCCAGCATGGATCTCTCCGTCAACCCCAACGGCTCCGCACTCGCCATCGAGGGCATCACGAGCCCCGACGGCCGCGTCCTGGGCAAGATGGGCCATGCCGAGCGTCGCGGCGACAACCTGTACCGCAACGTGCCCGAGCATGTCCCCGGCGATAAGTTCATGCCAATCTTTGAGAGCGGCGTGGCCTACTTCGCTTAAACCTTTCCCATCGGGTACAATCCCCTCGGGTAACAACACCCGCCACCGACACATCCGGTGGCGGGTTCTTTTTTGCTTCGCGCATGTAGGAAGGACATCATGGAAAGCCGCAAGCCGTATCTCGCCACCCTGCCCGGACTCATCCTGGGCTGTCTTGTTTGCTGTGCACTCTGGGGATCGGCCTTTCCCTGCATCAAGATCGGCTACGCACTCTTTGGGATCCCGGCGCACGATAGCGCCTCGCAGCTGCTCTTTGCGGGCTTGCGCTTCACGCTTGCCGGCGCCCTGGTTATCGTTGGGATGAGTGCGGCCCAACGCCGCCCCCTCATTCCGCAGGCTCGCGACATCAAGCCCATCTTTGTCTTGTCGCTCTTCCAGACTATCGGGCAGTACTTCTTTTTCTATCTGGGCCTCTCGCGCGCCAGCGCCATGTCGAGCTCCATCATCGAGGCCAGCGCCAACTTCCTCGCAATCCTCTTTGCCGCCCTGGCATTTCACACCGAGAAGCTCAATACGGCCAAGGTGCTTGGCTGTGCGCTGGGCTTTGCCGGCGTCGCGCTCGTCAACCTCTCGGGCGCAGATGGCACCTTTGGCTTCAGGCTCGATGGCGAGGGCTTTATCCTAGCCTCCACTGTCGCGGGTGCTCTTTCGACCTGCCTGATCGGCATCTTCTCGCGCAAGCACGACGGCGTCTTGCTTGCCGGGTGGCAGTTCTTGGTCGGCGGCCTGGTCCTCACCGCCATCGGCTTTTTGATGGGTGGCGCGCTCTCCCCCACGGCGATTGTCCCCGCCATCGTGCTCATCATCTACATGGCGCTTATCTCCGCGGTCGCCTACTCGCTGTGGTCGCGCCTGCTTGCCGTCAACCCCGTCAGCCGCGTCTCGGTCTTTGGGTTTATGAACCCGGTCTTTGGCGTACTGCTGAGCGCACTGCTGCTTGGCGAGGGCGCCGGCACGAGCCCCGTTACCGTCATCGTTGCCCTGCTCTTGGTCTGCAGCGGCATCATCATCGTCAACAAACCCAAAAAAGCCTAGCGAACTGCCCTTATTTAGCAGAGAGATTCACATACTTTAGTTTAATGGAGTACATCGGTGAGTTGAAGGCCACCACGCACGCAAGCGTGCGCCCCTTTTTCTAGCGTATCTGGACGCCGGCTTTCTTTTTCTCGGCCTTGACGCGGTAGAGCTCCGCATCGGCAGCGCGAAGCAAGTCTTGCCAGGTATCGACACCGTCACCGACCCGTGCGTAGCCGATGGACATCCGCAACAGATACGGCACGTCGGCACGTGCGAGCTCATCGTTGATTGCCGCACACAGGCTTATGATGTCCTGCTCCGCCGTCGCCTTTTGGAGCACCACGAACTCATCGCCGCCATAACGTGCGATAAAGCCGCCAGACGCCGAGCAGACTTCTTTGAGCGCAGCGGATATGACCTGAAGAGCGTGGTCGCCCTCCACATGCCCATAGCGATCGTTAATCTGCTTAAAGCCGTCGGCGTCCATCATAAGCAGATATACATCTTCGGCCTGATCCACATTTGAGAAGAGCGACAGCATATAGGTCTCAAAACGGTTGCGATTGTTAAGTCCAGTCAACGGGTCGGTCGAGATGAGCTGCTCCTGGTAGATGATGTAGAGCAGCAACATGCTAATCATTATGCCGACACAAAGGCCGGGCACCGAGTATACGACCTGAAAGGTACCGCCCACCAGGGCTGGAATGGCGAAAAATGCCAAGGTTCGATAGATGGCCTTCGTCTGCAGGCTCTCGACCCTGCGAGATTGCACAAACGCATGCAGGGACGTATGTATAACGTAACAGTAGCTGACGATGGGCTGGATCATATAGGCAAAGCCGCGACGATATACGCCCTGCGCATCGATATAGAACATAGTGTGCGTCCAGTAGCTGGTAAATGCCAGCACGACCACCAGAGCCGTAGGCAACGCTACAAGCACCACCCTATAGCGCGAGGTCAAAAGGCGAGAACCCTGCACCGTCTCGGAATAGATAAACCAAATGAGACACGCGATAGCAAAGAGCGAAAACGAAACCGCGTTGGAAATCCAGTTGGCAGCAATGCCCAACGTGCCGTCCACACCGTCCGAAAGCGTCCAGATCATATCGAATAATATGTACGCGGCAGAGGTGTAGCCAAGCATGCTAAACAATAGCTGCTGGGTGCTCGAGAACAAGGAGCGACGACTTCGCACGGCAAGCCCGATAAGAACAATCATGCATAGCACGAATATCTCAATCTTGAGTGCCTTAACCACTAGCGCCATCCCTTCAATACCCAAGTGGTCAGAATCGCCCAATTCGAATCAGGGCAATAAACACCCCTTTACTCCGCAGGGGTAAAGGGGATAATAGCAGAGCGCCCGAACATCACTGCAAAACAGTTTCTGTTCGGGCGCCCATACGGCGCGAATTGCACACGCCGGCATCATTGATGGGTATCGATTGCTACTCGCCATCGATGTCAGTCGCGACGGCCTCCTCTATGGCCTCTACACCGACAGGCGACAGATCCTCCTTGCCTTGGCAGAACTTCTTGTCGACCCAGCCAGTCAGAATCGGAGCCATAATCGCCGTGATGATAACGGCGGTGGCGATCTGCGCATACGCGGTGGGCGCAAGCTCGGCATAGCGCGGCGCGACCTCAGCAAGAGCAACCGGCGTGGTCATAGCCGTGCCGGCGATGGTGGAGCAAGCAACGGCGGCCTTGCCGTTGCCGCCGCACAAGCGCTCGAAGGCAAAGGTGATGGGGCCAACGATAAAGAGGGTGATGAGGCCCAGAAGGATGCCCGAGATGCCGCCGGTGATGAAGCTCGAAAGGCTCATGGACGCACCGAGCTGAAATCCGATGACGGCAATCGCGGGATTGGCACCGGGAACCAGCAGGTTCTTGATAAACGGGAACAGGTTGCCCAGAACCATGCCAATAACGAGTGGCAAGATGGAGCCGATAATGGTGCCAATGGGAATGTTGGCGAGGCCGGAAACACCGAGGATGATCATCGTGACGGCGGGGCCAGCCGTAAAGAACAGGATACCGACGGCGCCCTGCTCGGACTCATCGCCGAACTCGCCCATGATGCCCGTATAGAGCGCCATGTTGCAAAACGTGATGCCGCCGATGATAGACACGGAGCTCAGACCCAGGAAGTTGTCGTTAAAGAAATATGCCACGCCCAGGCCGAGAGCCGCTGCGACGACCAGCTTGGGGATCAGCACAACGATACCGGTCTTGATGGCACCCGGCGTGGACTTAAAGCTGATGCCGGCGCCCACAAACAGCAGGATCGCGGCGACGATGGTATTGGAGCCACCGCGGCAGGCAGCCGTAAAGAAGCCGCCGATCTCAAAAACCTGCGGGCAGAAGGTGTTGAGCAAAAGACCGACGATCATCGGATAGATCATGATGTCGCCCGGGATGCGCGGGACCTTGAATTTCTTTTGCTCGTTGGCGGTCGCTTCCTGTGCCATGAAACCCCCATTTCCGCTGACGGGGTACAAAAGCCCACGTCACACTTTGCTACAGTAAAGTTTGACCATGGTACCAGAAGAAATAGACCAGCTCGGTGAGAAATTCGATTCGTTGGACAGGGGCGCTAAACGTGCCCCGCTCTTATATGAGGCTCAAAACGATATAGAACACGATGCCCGAAACACAGCACCACAGCATCGATTTTGTCTTGACCGCCACGGCCACGACGCCGGCAGCCGCAATCCAGGGAACCAAGGCAGGCCAGGGTCCCGCGTCGAACGCGCCGGGGCTCACCAAGTCGTTGGCGACCAGCGCGGCAAAGGCAGCGGGCGGGATATAACCCAGGGCCTCGGTAATGCGGGGCGACAGCGTTCTCCCGCGCAAGGCAAACGCCGGCGCGATGCGAAAGAACGCGATAGCAGCCCACGACAACAGCCACAGAACCAAGAACTCGTTAACGGGCATCGCGGGCACCTCTTCCGTCTAATACAGCATCGCACGCCAGCGCAATGGCAATGCCGACCACGACGCTTGCCAGCACGGCAATATTCGTGAGGCCCAAGAACTTGCATACGGCGACGGACACCGCGCCCGAAACCGCCGCGACAACGTTGCCGCGCGACAGCCGCTGCGAAAAGAGTAGACAGATAAAGAGCGACGTGCAGACGAAACTCGCAATAGCGGTGGGAACATCGACAACGGCACCGACGATGGCACCCATCGTGCACGAAGCGCCCCATGTCGCGATGAGGATCACGTTGAGCACGAAGGATTCGCGCGGGCCCCAATCCTCCCCCTCAACCAGCTTGGCAAGCGAGATGCCGTATGCCTCCTCGGTGAGCGTCGCGGCAACAGCCAGCGTCTGACGCTTCGAGGCGCCCGCCAGATGGGGTGCGATCGATGCCGAGTAAAGAGCGAAGCGCGAGGAGATGGCGGCGACGCTCGCGATAATCGAAGGTGCCGGTACGCCCGCCAGCCAAAGATTGCAGATCATAAACTGGCCGCTGCCCGTCACAAACGTGCTGCTCAGAGCAAAGACCATCCAGGGCTCCATTCCCGTCTGCCCCATGATCATTCCGCACGGCGCGCCTATTGCAACATAGGTAAGCATCACTGGCCAGACGGTTCTAACGATTTTGAGCACCATACACTTCTCATCCTGATAAAGTCTCCGAGCCGCATGTAGCGACACGGCAGAATCATCATCCGACAGCAACCGAGTTCACCTACAATTGCCACCGGATCGAAAGACACAACTTTTTAGGAAGTCATTATGACAGCTATCGATCGAGACCGGGCGCGCGCGGCCTTCAAAAGCTACACCGATGCCTACGACGCCACCAACCCACGCATCGCGCTCAAAATCGAGCATACGTACCACGTGGCCGAGGCATGCGATGCCGTAGCGCGCGAGCAGGGCTGGTCGTCAGAAGATATTGACCTGGTATGGCTTTGCGGCCTGCTACACGATATGGGCCGCTTTGAGCAGCTGCGACGCTGGGACACCTTTAAGGACGCCGAGAGCATGGGCCATGCGGCGCTGGGCATCGAGGTCCTCTTTGGCGAGAATCCCGCCGATGCACCCGTCGTAACAAGCATCCGCGACTTTATCGATGACCCGGCAGAAGATGAGCTCATCCGAGCGAGCATTGCCTATCACAGCGATTTCCGTCTACCCGCGCAGCTCGACGTGCGCACGCGAAGCTTCTGCGATATCGTGCGCGATGGTGACAAGATCGACATTATGCGCACCATCGCCGACAGCACCGTCGAGACCATCCTCAAGGTGGATGAGGACACGTTTCTCGCCAGCCACTTCTCGACACCGGCGCTTACCGCCTTTGACGAGCATCGCTGCGTCGCGCGTGACGAGCGCAACGAGCCGGCGGACTACCTGGTGGGGCTCATCTGCTTTATGTTTGAGCTCGTCCATCCGGCAAGCCGTGCACTGGCGCGCGAGCAAGGCGATATCTATCGCCTGCTCGACGCGCCCTTTGGCATTACGCGGCCCTTTACCGACCCCGCCACGCAGGCAACCTGGAGCCGCCTAAAGGACGAGATGCGCGACTGGCTGACGCGCGCTTAGCGCTCAAGCTGAGCCAGCAGCTCCTCAACGATCTCAACGGCATCGCCGACGACCTTGTACTGGGCGGCACCAAAGATGGGGGCATCCGGGTCCTCATTGATGGCGACAATGCACTCCGCCCCACCGATGCCGGCGAGATGCTGGATAGCGCCCGAGACACCGATGCTCACGAGGAGCTTGGGCGAGACCGATACACCCGTCTGGCCAATTTGGTGGCGATACTCCAACCAGCCTGCCTCCACAATGGGACGCGTGCAACCAAGCTCGGCACCCAGGGCATCGGCGAGCTTTCGCATCAGGGGCAGATTCTTCTTGGAGCCGATGCCGCGGCCCACCACGACCAGACGCTCGGCATCGGCAATTGAGGCCTGCTGTCCCCACTCCTCGGCGGGAATCGAGATCTCGACGCGGGCCTTAACGTCATCCGCAAGCACTACCTGGGCAATCGTGCCGGAGCGGCTATAGTCAAACTCGGGCGCCTTAAAGATGCCGGGGCGCACCGTTGCCATCTGAGGACGGTGGTTGGGGCAGATAATGGTGGCCACCAGGTTGCCGCCAAACGCCGGGCGCGTCTGCTGCAGCAGGCCCGTCTCCGTATCCATAGAAAGCACCGTGCAATCGGCCGTAAGGCCCGTCTGCAAGCGCACGGCCACACCGGGCGCCAGCTCGCGACCAAAGGCGGTCGCGCCGTACAGAATGGCCTCGGGCTTGCGCTCGGCTACCAAATCGCAGATCAAGCGGGCGTAGACCTCCGCGTCGTTCTGACGCAGGCGCTCGTCACGACAGACCAGAACTTCGTCCGCACCGGCGCAAATCAGATGCTCCAGGTCCCCGAGTGAGCCCTCGGGGCTCATGCCGACCAGTGCCACCAGACGGCAGCCGCGGGCATCGGCAAGCTCGCGCCCCTTGCCCATGAGCTCGAAGGCCACGGATGCCACGGCATCGTGCTTGTCAGTTTGCACGAAGATCCAGATGTCTCGATATGCGTCAAGGTCTGCCGCGCCGGCGGCCTCGTCGCGCTCAATCGAGATGGCGTTGACGGGGCAGGCGTCGACGCACCCACCGCACAGGATACAGCCGTCGGTTACGCGGGCACAGCGATTGGGGCGCTCACCCTCCACCACAATGCCGCCCGAGGCGCAGGCGCGAACGCAGCGACCGCAGCCGATACAGGCTTCGCTATCGATAATCAGCCCGCTCATCTATGCCATCCCCTCAATAATCTTGGCAAGTTTTACCGCCTGCTCGGACGCCGTTCCCTCAACGGCCTCGCACGTTTGGTCACGATCGGGCACAAACGAGCGCACGACCTGCGTCGGTGATCCGGCAAGACCGCAACGCGCGGGGTCGGCGTTCACGTCGGCGGCACTGACCACGCGCACGTCCGCCTCCTCCGCCGCGCGAATACCGGCAATACTCGGCATACGCAACTGGCCAATCTCCTTGGCAGTCGTCATCGCGCACGGCATCTCAAGACACACCGTCTCCTCGCCGGCATCGCATCCGTGAACGAGCGCCAGCGAGCCACACGTCGTAAAGCCCGCGCTTTGCACGCAGCTCACGTCGGTCACGCAGGGAATCTCAAAGGCACCGGCAAGCTCGGGACCAATCTGGGCCGTATCGCCATCCACCGCCATCTTGCCGCAGATGAGCAGGTCGAAGTCCTCGTCGAGTGCCTCGATGCCGCATTTGAGAGCATAGGTGGTCGCCAGGGTATCGGCACCTGCAAAGGCGCGATCGGTCAGCAGCAGCGCGTCGTCGGCGCCTCGAGCGATGCAGTCGCGCAGCAGCGACTCGGTCGCGGGGATGCCCATCGACACCACCGTCACGCGCACATCCATGCCAAAGCCGATAAAGTCGTCCTTCAGCGCCAGCGCGCATTCCAAAGCGCTCGCATCAAAGGGATTAATGACCGCCTGCTTGCCATCGCGCACGATGGTATTGGTCTTGGGGTCCATCTTGACCTCGGTGCTGCCCGGCACGGCCTTGACGCACACCACCATATGGAAATCGCTCATCTTCACGCGCCCCCTTTCTGGACGAGCTCATCCAAGAGCTTCTCCGAAAACAGGTTGCCGCGACCCAGCTGCCCGTCGGGATCGAGCTGGAGCTTGAGCCGCGCCGACTCGACCATGGCCTCGTGACCGTACATCGTCTCTAAGAAGCCCGCCTTGATCTTGCCGACGCCGTGCTCGGCAGAAACGGCACCGCCCATAGCCGTTACCTCCGCAGCCCACTGGGCAAACAGCTCGCCACCGCGACGGTAGTCCTGCGCGTCGCGCGGCAGGATGTTCACATGCAGATGGTTGTTACCGATGTGCCCCCAGGCAGCAGATTCAAGCCCACTTTCGGCTAACGTGCGGCGATAAAGGCCGATGACATCGTCCAAGCGTGCGTTGGGCACCGACATGTCCGAGCCCAGCTTGGTAATGGTGGGGTCGATGCGGCGACGCTCGTCAATGAGCATATTGACGCTCTCGGGAACCGCGTGGCGGAAGAACCGCTGGCACTCGCGATCGACTTCGGTGCGGGCGACCCATGTCGCATCGTCGCGGCCGCCCGCAAACTCCAGCACCCATCCCAGGCGGTACAGCTCCTCGGTCGCCTGCGCCTCGTCATCGCAGTCGAGCTCCACGTAGACACAGACCTTTGCCTCGTCGTCGAGCGCCGGCAGCGAGGCAAACGCTGTCGACTGCTCGCGCTGGCGACGCAGGATATCCAGGGCGCCAGCATCGAAATACTCAATAGCGGCGGCATGGGACAGCACGGGACGCACGGAATCGGTAAAGGACACGGCCTTGTCTTCGCTATCGAAAAAGCAACTCACACCCCATACGACCGAAGGTGCCGCCTGCAGGGCGATCTCGAGCTCGGTAATGACGCCGAGCGTGCCGCACGCACCGATAAAAAGATCGATGGCGTCCATATCGTCCGCAACAAAATACCCCGAGGCATTTTTGGTCTTGGGCATGGTGTAGTCAGGAAGATCAAGCTCGAATGTATGACCCTCTGCCGTCACGAGCGACAGGTGGCGGCCCTGGGCAAAAGCCTCGCCGCGCTGAAGCTCAAGCAAATCGCCATCAGCCAGCGCGACGTGGAGTCCCGTGATATGCGGGCGCATGGGGCCGTAAGCGTAGCTGCGGGCGCCGGAGGCGTTGCATGCCGCCATGCCACCCAGACAGGCAGATGCCTCGGTGGGATCGGTGGGAAAGAACTGCTCGGGGGACTCTTGGAACTCCTCGTAGGCCTCAAGCGATGCCTGGTCCCAACCAGCGGTCGGCAGTACCTTCTTGCTCAGCTGCTTACGCAGCTCCGAGAGCACAACGCCCGGCTCCACGCGCAGCAGAAATTGGCCTTGTTCATCGCGGCGAAGGCCCAAGTAGCGATTCATACGGGAAGTATTGAGGATATGCCCACCGTGGGGCACGGCACCGGCGGCAAGGCCGGTTCGGGCGCCCTGAACCGTTACCGGGACACGCTCGGCATGGAGCGTTTCCAAAATGGCACGGACCTCGTCTTCCGTTGTCGGAAACGAGATGCTCGATGCTTCGCCCGATGCACGAGATTCATCGCGGCCATACTCTTCGAACTCATCGGTGAAGGGTTTAATGGTTGCAGACACGCGAACTCCCCCTTTAGCTAACTACAGTGTTTGCAGGGAGATGTTACCGCATCGTTTCGTCGACGTGTTCGAGACCGTCTCCATAATTGGCGATTTTTACGTTTGTGCAATTCGGCGAACGGCAAGGCTTCCTCGGCAGACGATGCTTTTGACACATATCGCCCCGCCGTCGCCGACCGCTCGATTGTCGCTCGAAAAAAGTTGAAGTAATTTTTCCACCTTTTACCTGCGGAGATGTCAATCCGTCAAGCATTTGGTCAGAAATTGGTCAAGTAGCGGCTGATACGGTCGGCGTCGACGGCCAAAACCGATAGAAGTTTTGGCCCCAGAAGCAGGGAGGTTCCCATGGCATATTACTGGCCCCAGTACGGCGTCGCCATCGAGGTCGACGACGATCCCTATCTCCTGCCTTTCGACGAAGAGGCGTTCCCCGATACGGCGGTCTACCACGTCACCACCGATGTTATCTGCGACCCCGAGTCGTTCTCGGCGCTCGCCCACCACATCGCGCGTATCCACGACATCGAGCTCCCTCACGACTTTGACGAGCTCATCTACTCGCGCCGCCTGATGCTTCACATGCTCTTTGGAGCGGACCCGTCCACGTTCGCACGTGTCTACACCACCAAGGACGCCGCATGAGTGCGAAGAAGCCGCCCCGCCTCGCAGGACTGGGGCGTCGCAAGAAACTCGTCGTTGTCTGCCTGGCTATCGCCTGCGCCCTCATCGCCGTAGGGCTATACGCCTGGCAGTCGCAGCCCGTGCCCGAAGCGGGCGCCTCAGTCACGACGGCCGGGGGCAAAACGCGTCAGGAAATCCAAGATGAGCTCGATGCCATCGTCCGCGACAACATGATGACGATTTCGGTCGCGCCGGTCGCTCAGCTACAGGAGGACGGCAAGCTGCGCGTCAACGTGCAAAACGTCCAAGACAATAAATTTCCCCAGCGATTCCGCGTCATCCAAAACGACGAGACCATGTACGAATCCGGTGTGGTCGAGACCGGCAAGACAATCGAGACGTGCCCCGCCGGCGACATCAAAGAAGGCGAGGCATACATCGAGATCCAGGCACTCGATGCCAAGACCCTCGACAGCCACGGCAATCCGACACGTGTCAAGGTACGGGTTGAGCAAGCCGAGAACTAGCTTTTTCGGCCGACGCGACACCGCACGCAATTCACCAGCATTCGTCCAATCATCGCGGGGACGGCCCGCGGCGAATAGAAAGGAACGACCATGGACATCACCAGGAACATGAACGGAGCCAGAGCGCTCGTCGTGGGCGCAGGGCTCGCGCTCGCGCTCGCAATGGGCGCCGCCCCGACGCCAGCTCTGGCAGCCGGGCGCGTTGGAACCACGAAAGTAATGGTCAGGACCGAGATCGACAACGTAGAGTTCAAAGTTCCGACGGTTATTCCCTTCGTCGCCAAGGCCGACGGCACGCTTCAGGGCCCCTCAGAAGACGCGACCACCATCGACAATCATTCGGCCTACGGCATCCATGTCACCAACATGAAGATCGACGCCATGAACACCTGGACCATTGCCGCCGACGTCAAGGCCGGAACCGCGCAGAATTCCATCGACTTTAAGGTCGGCCCCGACGGCGCACTCCAGAACGCCAGCGCCGCAATGCAGGAGACGGGCCTCGATCTTTCCAAGAATGCAGCCTTCGACATGGGCTACCAGGGCATTGCCGGCGGCACGGACAAAATTAAGCTCAAGACAAGCGGAAACGTCGCCCGCGTCACGCGCGACATCTTCCGCGTAACCGGCGAAGGCGATCAGGTTGCAACGATCACCTGGACGGTCGAGCCCGGTGCGCACACGGCATAAGGCCGTCGCCCTGGCCGCCGTCAGTATCCTAGCGTTTGGGCCAGCCATGGCCTTTGCCCAGCAAGAACAGGCGCAGGCCGCCACGCAAGTGACGGTCGACCTCTCGGAGCTCGACCGCGGCAACTGCAAGGAACCGTTGGCACAGACAGACGACAGACGATGGCTCTTGGCAGCAGGCGCCACGGCAGCAGGTGCGGGAACCGCCGGCCTCGGTCTGCACATCAAACGCAGCCAGAAACGAAACACGGACAGGCCGCACTAAATTAGCTAAGGAGACCCCATGGCATCGAAGAACCTTTTGCCCGTCGTCGCACTCTGCGGCGCGCTCGCAACCGGAACGCCTGTCGCCGCTTGGGCGACTCCCGTCATGGCAGACTCCTTACCAGCAGCCCTAAGCTCCGCACCAAATCCGTCGAGCGCCATTGCGTGCAAGCGTTTTTCGTTCGCACAGGCCGCAATCTCAACCTCGGGATGCCTTCGTCGTAATACGGACGGCTCGATAGTCGTGGATATCAATCGTTCGAACAAGGCAAACGGCTCCCAGGCGGGGTGCGCCGTCTGCACATGGCGCTCGATTGTGCTCGATGCAGATGGCGATCCGTGCGATTTGGGGTTGCGCATCGATATCGCTTCGGTCGATGACTCGGCGAACGGAGCGAAGGTCGCCTTCGACGGTGCGTTTTTCGAGAAAGGAGGCGGTATATGTCTGGGCTGCGCCGCCGCGAATGCAGACGATGTGCAGCCCACCCTCTCATTCACGGCATCGCTGCGGCTGACCAAGGCGGGCACCGATGCCATCGCGGCGGGAGAAGCATCCCTGCTGTTCTACGCCGCCAGTACCGAAGACACAGACATTCATTTCGAGAAGCCGGCCGGATCGCTCAGCCTTACGCGCGGGACGGAGGCAGGCCCTATTGCGATCGATACCCACACGCTAGGCAGGCAACGCATTCTTGCCGACCCGGCGCTTCTCGAGATGGAGTGGAACGGATCCGGAGCCATCGGGATTGTCCCCTCCGCGCTTGACGCCAAGACGCTCCCCTCAAACGACGAACCCATCAACGCAACCATACAAGAAGAGAGCACGGACAAAGAAGCAGGTGCGGGCGACACGCCGTCGCCGACAAACAGCGTCCCAGCTTCTTTCGAAGCACCGAATGAGCCCGCTACCGGTCCAAACGATCCCGAGCTCGCGGACAGTCTGGGACTTGCTGATCCTCAGGAGATCGATGAAGGTAACTGCTGCGTGCTTGCCGCCCTCGACCACACAGAGGTCATCGATGCTGCAAACATCGAAGTTGCCGCCGCCAATCAGCCCGTCCGCAAGTCGGCCATCATCGCATTTCCCGAATCCATCGAAGTCGTCTTTTTGCCATCGGGCGAGGTCG
Organism: Collinsella sp. AM23-17; assembly: GCF_003470945.1. Taxonomy (NCBI): domain Bacteria; kingdom Bacillati; phylum Actinomycetota; class Coriobacteriia; order Coriobacteriales; family Coriobacteriaceae; genus Collinsella; species Collinsella sp. AM23-17. The sequence continues at coordinate 45,378 of NZ_QRHU01000008.1, forward strand.
TGGCCCCAACACTGCTCACCTTGTTGGGCGCCAAGAATACTCGAAACGAAATTAAAAAGGTCACGGTTGTCGACCCTGCAACCACCGCTAAACTGCGTCTATACGCCGTTGCCCCAGACGGAGGCAAGACCTTGGAATTCGATGGCGACACACTTCTAGCCTGGCGACGTCTGGACATTATGCAAGACGTCTCGTATCAGATCGAACTCGAAGGGTTTGATCGTGCCCGCGATGCCAATATCATCGCCGCGGCTATTGAATCCCCGCAGCGGCTTATGACACTGCGCTTTGACTACTACCCCTATGTCCCGACAACCACCTGAGGCTTAAATGCTGCGCATCATTCCTAATACCACTTATATAACGTATTAGATGAGTCGCGATGTGCCTCGCATTTCGTTCTGCTACGATTGCCACGTTGGCATCAATACAGGAGGGCTCATGCCGGGCTTGGGAACAATCATCAACGTTGCGCTTTTAGTTGCGGGCGGTCTTTTGGGATTAGCGGGCGGCCGCTTCATTACACCGCGCATCCAAGACACGCTCATGAAAGCATCGGGGCTGTGCGTCCTGTTTATCGGCCTGGGCGGCACCATGCAAAAGATGCTCATCATCGATGGAAAGGCGCTAGCGACCACCGGTACCACCATGCTCATCGTCTCATTTGCGCTCGGTTCGCTCATCGGCGAGGCCATCAACTTGGAGGCCGCCATCGAGAACCTTGGCGAATGGCTCAAGCGCAAGACTGGCAGTGAGGGCGATAACGAGTTCACCAACGCTTTTGTCTCGACTTCACTCACCGTGTGCATCGGCGCCATGGCCATTGTGGGATCGATCCAGGACGGCCTGCTCGGCGACTGGTCAACGCTTGCCCTCAAGGGCGCACTGGACTGCATCATCGTCTGCACCATGACGGCCTCGCTTGGCCGCGGCTGCATCTTCTCCGCCCTGCCCGTCGCCGTGTTCCAGGGGACGATCACGTTGTTTGCCGGCGCGCTCTCCCCCATCATGACCACAGCAGCCCTCAACAGCCTTTCGCTCGTAGGCTCCATGCTCATCTTCTGCGTCGGCGTCAACCTCATCCGTCCTCAGACCTTCCGCACGGCCAATATGCTTCCCTCCGTCGTCATCGCCGTCATATACGCCCTCCTGTTCTAAATCTAGCAACGCAGCGGTATCTCGAACATCTGTTTGATGCTGTGCTATGATATGAGGTCACCGTAGCTGCGTTCGAGAGGAGGAGCGGTGGCCGACCAGGACATCAAGATGCTCATCGAGCGCATTATGGCCGAGGCCCGGACCCATCAGTCCGCCCGCTTCTCAAACGAAACCTACGCAGACGAGCCGATTCTCAAAACCGGCCGACAGATGCAGAATTTCCTCCCCGACCAGTACCGTAAAATGCGCGAGATATCGCGCTGGCAGGATGACCCCAAGGGCGGTGCGGGCCGCTGGCTTTCGGAAGCCGAGCTTTTTTACCGCCAGGGCCTGCTGATGGCCGACTTTGAGGACGACTGTCCCTACAACGGCACCTTTAAGTCGTACTTTCCCACCTACAACGCCATGAGCGACCGGCAACTGCGCGGCTACTTTACCTGGCGTGCCCAAGTGCGCCGCGGAACCGTCGAGGAAACGTCTACGTCCTTTGCCTTTCTGTATCTCTATGAGCTGATCTGCGGCATTGGCGTAGATAATCCACTCGATGGTTTTAACAAGATCAAGGCTTTTTGGGATGTCTATCGCGCCTTCGAGCCCGGCATCGACCGGTTTGCGCGCGTGTGGCTGCAAGATTACGCCGTGTTCCACGGGCTCGACCCCAAGCTGCTTCGCGACTCTAAAACCGTCATGTTCGATAACGCCCTTATCGAACTGCGGCGCGCGGCACGAGACCTTGTACCGGCACCGTCCGGCCAGACCCCTAAGCGTCGCAAAACCTCCGAGCCCACGCTCCCCCTTCCGCCCGATGAGGTGCGCGAGGAGCGACTCATGGCCGCCATCAACGCCCTCTCCACGTACAACCTAAGTAGCTCGCGGCTCGACCGCAGCCACCACCGTGATCTGCGCCACGTGGCGTGCGCCGTGTATGTCCGCATGGCGCGCTACTATGACACGCACCGAAAGACCGGCATCGTGGCAAGTTTATTTGGGGAGGAGACGGCCATGCCCTACACCATGTTTGCCTCGGCCGTATTCTTTGCGCCCGAGCGCCACGAGGACTGCGAATACCGTCTGGACCCCATCCATATCTACCGTTGCCAAAACGGTTTTTGGGAATGCATGCGGATTCACGGTAGCAGGCAAAAGAGCAGCAAGCTCGGTGAAATGATGCGCGCCTGCGACCAACGCCTGCGCCTGGCGCTGGACCCCGCCCATCCCCTTAAGGAAGAAAAGGTCCCCAAATATCTGGCCAAGATTATCGATGACGAGATTGTGGCATGGCTTTCGTGGGACGCCGCACACCAGCCCGTCAAGATCGATATCGATTTGAGCCAGCTGGGGCACATTCGGAGCGCTGCCGCACAAACGCGCGAAGCGCTTTTGATCGACGAGGAACGCGAGGACGGCACGCTTGCGGATGCCGAGGTGACAGTTGCCGAACGACGGGAAGCCAAGCCCGTGGCCGGCACGATCGCCGAACCAGTCGCGACGACCATGCAGCAGGACGAGGCTAGCGAGCCGACCATCTCCACCGAGCAGTTTGGCGTCGTGGCCCCGCTCCTCGCACCAGCACCCACGTCCGCTGACACCGCGTCCGCACTCGATCCCGCCGCAGACGCCTATCTTCGAGCACTACTCGAGCAAAACGCAGCGCAGACGGCATCGGCGGTGGCGCAGTCGGGCAAGAGTGAGGACATGCTTGTCGATACCATCAACGAGGCGCTCTTTGACCTGGTGGGAGACACCGTTATCGAATTCGGCGCGGCAGGGCCGCAGATTATCGAGGACTACGAAGCAGACGTGAGAGGATACCTAGACCATGAGTGATACCGCATCCGCAGCACCCCGCGTGCCCAAGCGCGTCGCTGCCGTCATTCTCAACTCGCTCAAGGGCGGCGTGGTCCCGCGCATCGGCCTTCCTTACATCACCGTAGGGCGCGAGGTCGAGATCCGCGCCCTGCTCACCGATTTAAGTCTCATCGCCGATGGCGGCGCGAGCTTCCGCTTTTTAGTCGGTCGCTACGGCGCCGGTAAGAGCTTTTTGCTCCAGACCATCCGCACGCACGCCATGGGCGAGGGATTCGTCGTCGCCGATGCCGACTTGTCGCCCGAGCGACGCCTGCAGGGCGGTCAGGGGCAGGGCCTTGCCACCTACCGCGAGCTCATCCGCAATATATCGACCAAGACGCGCCCCGAGGGCGGTGCGCTCAACCTTATTCTGGATCGCTGGGTCGCCTCGTGTGCCAACGTCGACGAGTCGGTCGTCAATGCCCAACTGACCCCGCTCGAGGAGATGGTCCACGGCTTCGACTTCACCCGCATGCTTCGCCGCTATCGCACGGCCGTATCCGAGGGCGACGAAGAGGCCATGAGCCGCGTGACCAAATGGATCCGCGGCGAATACCGCACCAAGAGCGAGGCTCGCGCCGAACTGGGGTCCTCAACCATCATCAGCGACGATGACTGGTACGACTACGTCAAACTCATCGCGCGTTTTTTGGTTTGCAGCGGCTACAAGGGCATGCTGGTGCTCATCGACGAGCTCGTGAATCTGTATAAGATTCCCAACGCCATCACGCGCCAGTACAACTACGAGAAGATCCTGACCATGTACAACGACACACTTCAGGGCAAGGCGCAGTACCTGGGCATGATCATGGGTGGCACGCCGACCTCCATCGAGGACCGCCGCCGCGGTGTGTTTTCCTACGAGGCCCTACGCAGCCGACTCGCCCAGGGCCGCTTTGCGCGCGAGGACCTTAAGGACATGCTTGCGCCCATCATCCGCCTGCAACCACTCACCTACGAGGAGTTGCTGGTGCTGATCGAAAAACTCATGCAAATTCACGCCGGCTACTTTGGCTGGACGCCCACGCTGACCGAAAACGACTTGGTTGACTTCCTCAAGATTGAGTTCGGTCGTGTGGGAGCCGACACGCACCTGACGCCGCGCGAGGTCATTCGTGACTTTATCGAGTTGCTCGACATCCTATGCCAAAACCCCGACGCCAACGTGGCCGAGCTGCTGCAAAGCGTCGGCGGCGACGCGCTGGCGCCGGCAGCCGCAACAGGCGACACCGGCACCGCAGGCGGCGACCGCAACTTCGCCGAGTTCACCATCTAACCTACCAAAAAGGGACAGGTTTATTTTGGCAGGTTTTATCTGGGCAAACGTTGAAGCAGTAATGCAGCAAGCCGTTGCCAGCCGCGTTGAGAAATTCGTTGTTGAAAGGAGGCCCCGTGAACGCCTTTGACCGCTACGCCCCGTTTATCCAAGGCTTCATCTACTCCCACGATTGGGAGAGCTTGCGCTCTATCCAGGTTGCGGCGGCAGATGCCATCTTCAACACACAGGACAATGTGCTCCTGACGGCGTCAACGGCTTCCGGCAAAACCGAGGCAGCCTTCTTTCCCATCCTGACCGAGTTTTGGGAGAACCCGCCCGCAAGCGTGGGCGCCCTCTACATTGGCCCCCTCAAGGCGCTCATCAACGACCAATTCGTCCGCCTCAACGACCTGTGCGAAGAAGCCGATATCCCCGTCTGGCACTGGCATGGCGATGTCTCACAATCACACAAGGCCAAACTCATCAAAAAGCCGAGCGGTATCCTACAGATTACGCCCGAATCGCTCGAGGCGCTCCTGATCCATAAGCACATGGCAATCCCGCGCATGTTTTGCGACCTGCGCTATGTGGTTATCGACGAGGTTCATTCGCTCATGCGCGGCGACCGCGGCGGTCAGACGCTCTGTCTTATCGAGCGACTCTCGCGCATGGCCGGCGTGCAGCCTCGCCGCATTGGCCTTTCTGCCACCATCGGCAACCCCGAGCGCACGGGCGCCTTTCTCTCACAGGGAACGGGACGCGGTTGCATCATCCCCCGCTTTGAGGAACCGCGCCGCGTGTGGCGCATCTCCATGGAGCACTTCTACAACTCGGGCCCCCAGGCTCAGCAGCGAGGATTCGTAGGCACAGGTCCACAAGAAGCCGAGGTGCTTGCTTGCGAGCGTATTGAGACGGCGGCGCCCGCGGCGCTGCCCGCATCCGGACAAGACATGTGCCACAGCGGACAGCTTACACAGGAAGAACACCGTCAACGTCGTGAGCAGGCGCGGGGCAAGGCCGCTCCCAAAGACCGTCGCACTTCCTCGGCCCCCGAGGGCGAAGTCGACATCCCACGTGCGACCGAGCAGGCGCTTCTCAACCCCACCGACACGGCGCCCGACAACGCCGACCCCGGCATGGGTTATATCTTTGAGCATACGCGCGGCCGCAAATGCCTGGTCTTTGCCAACTCGCGCGAGGAGGCAGAGGCCGTGTGCTCCATGCTGCGCAGCTACTGCGAGAGCCGGCACGAGCCCGACCGTTTCCTCATCCACCATGGCAATCTTTCGGCATCGCTGCGCGAGACGGCCGAGGAACTCATGCGCGATGAGGAGCAGGCACAGACAACCGTCACCACCTCTACGCTGGAACTCGGCATCGATATCGGCCGTCTGGAGCGCGCGTTCCAGATCGATGCGCCGTTTACCGTCAGCTCCTTTTTGCAGCGTATGGGCCGCACGGGACGCCGCGATCTTCCGCCCGAGATGTGGTTCGTCATGCGCGAGGAAGAACCCGAGCCGCGCACGATGATGCCCGAGACCATTCCCTGGAAGCTCCTCCAGGGCATCGCACTCGTACAACTCTATCGCGAGGAAAAGTGGGTCGAGCCGCCCGAGCTCGATCGACTCCCCTACAGTCTGCTCTATCACCAGACTATGTCGACGCTTGCCAGCACCGGCGAACTCACGCCGGCAGAGCTTGCCCAGCGCGTGCTCACACTCAGCTATTTCCATCGCATCTCGGCCGATGACTATCGCGTGTTGCTGCGTCACCTCATTACCATCGACCATATCCAAGTCACCGAGGGTGGCGGGCTCATCGTGGGTCTCGCGGGCGAGCGCATCATTAACAACTTTAAGTTCTACGCCGTATTCCAGGAAAACGAAGAGTTCACCGTTCGCAGCGAGTCGGCCGAGTTGGGCACGATCGTCAATCCGCCACCGCCCGGTGAGCGCATCGCCATCGCCGGACACTGCTGGATTGTCGAGGAAGTGGACTGGAAGCGTCATACCGTCTTTGCCACGCAGGTCAAGGGCCGGGTGCCGGCCTACTTTGGCGACTGCCCCGGTGACATCAATACACACGTACTCGAGCGCATGCGCAAGGCGCTCAACGAGCACGCGACATATCCGTACCTTATGGGCAACGCGAGAGCCCGCTTGGCGCAGGCTCGTCATACGGCCGATATTTCGGGTGCGGGAACTAAGCCGCTCATCAACCTGGGCGGCGATACCTGGGCACTTTTCCCCTGGCTGGGCAGCTACGCCTTTTTGGCGCTCGAGCGCATGCTCAAAATTAAGTGTGCCGCGGAACTGGGCCTTCGCGGACTTGACCCGTCACGCCCGTACTTTATGCAGTTTAAGATGAAGGCCGACGAGGAGACGTTCTTTGAGGTGCTCGCCGCCGAGGCCGAGAAGGACTTCGATCCCATCGAGCTCGTCTATCCCGGCGAAGTGCCTTACTTTGATCGTTACGATGAGTTCGTTCCCGAAGAGCTCGTGCGTAAGGGCTTTGCCGAAGGCGTGCTCGACATCGAAGGCATGAAGCAGCGCGTTCTCGGCTGGTGCGACCACACATAAAACCAGTCTTTTTGGTACGGGGAGACTTACTTGTCGTGAAGGACGGTGCCGAGGAAGTCGGCGTTAAAAGGCACGGCTTCGGCGAAGACATAGTCGCCGTCGCTGGCGATGAGCAGGTAGTTCTCCTCGCCGCCAAATTCCGCGTCGCCGCAGGGAACCACCCAGGCATGCGCAAACACCTCGAGCGCCGTGGCAACGCAACCGCGCAGGAACGTCACATCGCTCCCCTCGTTCGCACTCACGATATTGGCCGCATAGATACCGCCGGGGTTCAGGCTGCCCCGCACCAAACGCAGCGCCTCAATCGTCGCCAGCTCGCGCACGGGCTCGGCACCGCCAAAGCAATCGCTCACGACCGCATCGTAGCGACGATGCCCCACACTCGTCACGCCCAGATACGAGCGAGCCTCAGCGGTAATCACCCGCAGGCGATCGCCCACCGCGTGCTCCAGCTCGTCTAGGTAGAACCAACGACGCGCCAGACGTGTAATCTCGGCGTCGTACTCAATGACGTCCATGCGCAAACTCTCGTGCGACATCAGCGCGAACTTGGGATAGGCAAACCCTCCGCCGCCCAGCATAAGCATGCGGTCGATGCCATGACCATAAGCATCGCGCATGGCATCCTCGGCCTCAAACACATCGTCAAACGCACGATAGTACGCAAAGACGGGCTCTGCCCAACGCTCGCCAACGTAGGTCGCGCTTTGGTAGACGCTGCCTTGCACCAACACGCGGACTTCCTCACCGCTCTCATCGTGCACGCGCTTCACACGCGCCAACCCATTGCGGGTCCTCGCGACCTGCAGGCAGGCGGCGCGAACAGCGACGGCGGCCGCACCAAGCGCCGCGGCTCCCAGAGCAACGCCGGCAACGACGCCGGCAGAAACACTCGGCTTGTTCATCTAGAGCTCCTTTTGCAGATAGAGTCCATGGTCGTAAAAACCCAAATGGCGATAGTACTCACGCGTGCCGATCGCACTGATCACGTTGATGCGTGCATAACCCGCATCCCGGGCAATCTCGCACGCACGCTCTACGAGCAAACGCCCCAATCCATGGTGCTGGGCTGCCTGGCCTTGATCCCCCACGCGCGCCGCCATGCCATACACGTGTACCTCGCGAATCATCGCCTCGTCCGGCGTCGTCGGCAACTCGTCCGCATGCGCGGCAACAAATGCGCGATCGGGCAGCGACAGCCGCAAAAAGCCCGCAATCTTGCCCTGCGGCGTCACCCACTGCAAAAAGCGCTCGTGCGTCACCGGCGTCTCGTACGTCACTTCTTCGTCAAGGGCCAACTCGTTCAGGTCGGCACCCGCCGTGCTGATCTCGCGATAGCGAATCTCACGCACCGTCGCACCGTCACCCCGAGCAGCCAGGCGGTTCTCAACGAGCTGACGCAGGTTGGGCTTCTTGTTGCCCACCATAATGTCGTCGGAGCTAAAGTCGCGAATCATGCGGCTGATGCGGCAGAACGCCGGCGTCACCACGATGTCATCGGCCAGTACGTCGAGCAGCTCTTCCTCGGTATAGGGGCGCCACTCGCCACGCTCGTAACAGCCCACCAGGCGCGAACCCTCGATGAGCGCACACGGGTAGACCTTGACCTCGTCGGGCATAAAGGCGCCCTCGGTCATAAAGCGCTCGTAGTCGCGCTTGTCACCCTCGGGCGTGGCGCCCAGCAAGTTGAGCATAAAGTGCGCGTGAATCTTAAAGCCAAACAGGCGCGCAAGCGAAAACGCTCGCTCGATCTGTGCCACCGTAATACGGCGCTCGTTGATATCGAGCAGGTGCTGGTCGAGGCTCTGGATACCCATCTGAATCTTGGTGCAGCCCAGGCGGCGGATAAGCGTAAGCGCCTGCGGCGTTACGGCATCGGGGCGCGTCTCGATAACGAGTCCCACCACGCGATGCTTCGCCGTCTCGTTGATGCGCTGCTGTTGCTCAAGCTCCTCCATCGTTGCCGTCTGCCACTCGGCGACTGCGCCCCAAGGCGTGCCGGGGCCGTACAGACGACGCACCGCGCGGTTATAGCCACCCTCGGCAGCATCCACACGCCCTTGCACGCCGGCAACGCCGGCGGCAAGCTCGGCCTCATCGGTCGCAATACCGGCAGCCCTATAGCGCTCGCGACGCTCCGCCACCACCGGCGGCAGGGCATCGGCGGGAGCGTCATCGAGCAGGCGCCCCGCCTCGGCACGGCTGATGCCCGGACGTGCCAGCATGGGGTTAGCCGCCACGCCCGCCACGGCGTCTTCATTGAGCGCACGGAAGAGCTCCGACATAAACCATGCCTGATACCCCTGCGGATAGTCGCTCCAGGTACCACCGAGCACAATGAGCTCGATCTTATCGGTCGCATGCCCCATCTGCGAAAGCGCGGTCAAACGAGCGCTCACCTGCAAATACGGGTCGAAGCAGTTTTGCTCCGCACGGGCGCATGCCGGCTCGGCGTGCAGATAGCTCTTGGGCATGCGCAGGTCGTTGGGGCAAAACAGGCAATCGCCCGAACAGGGCCACGGCTTGGTAATGACGGTAATGGTCGCCACGCCCGAGGCCGTTCGGCGCGGCTTCATACGCAGCACCTGCAGCAGTCGACGTTCCAGCTCGGCATCGACATTCCACCCAGCCCAACGAGCCGGCTCCTCACGCTTCACCCGCTGGTAGAACGGCAGCAGACGGCGCTTGGCCAAATCGCGTTTGTCGGCACCCTCGCGGCGCGCCTCGGCATGTATCAACTTGACGAGCGCCTTGTCGTCCACGGTCTCACCGCGACGCAGAGCCTCGAGTATGTTCAAAATAATCTGTTCCATGCCCCCATTGTAAAGGCAAAGGCGCCGGAGCCCGTCACGGCCCCGGCGCCTCCATCAAAGAGCATGCCTATATGCACCGATCTCCGAAAACCGCATGTCACTCCGGATCAAACGACATGTCGCCCGAACCGACCTCAAAACGATACGTAGCAGACTTATCGCCGTTATCGAATTCAAGATTCAAAATGGTCTCGCCGTCGTAGTCAAGCGGAAGGAAATCGCTCTCGAAGTCGCCGCTGCCCAAGGTGAGGCTCGCCTTAAAGCCCGTCGAGTTCGGAACCGTCATCTCCACATCGCCCGAGCCCACACTCACGTCCATCGACTTCGCGGGGGCCTGGTAAAGCTCGAACGTCACATCGCCCGAACCGACCTCAGCGCTGAGCGCATCAGTCACGCTGCCCGTAAACTCTACATCTCCCGCACCCAGGAAAAGGTCGAAACCATCACAGATGACACCGGCAATCTGCAGATCGCCCGAGCCCACGTGCGCGTTGACTCCCTTCAGATGTTCGGCAACACGGCGCGGCAGCTCGACCGTAACTGAGCGATCGATTGCCTTACCGTCGTCACTTCCAAACTGGGAAACCTTGAGCGTCGAGTCCTCGACGGATGCGATGTTTTGCGTCGCGGCCTTGGAGGCATCCATACCCTCGGCAACGCGCCCCCGCTCGATAACGCGAGCCTTGTTGCCATCAACAACCTTGACGTCCACCGAAGCCGCATTGATATCGAAATCGAGGTAGCGGAACTCATCGGCATCAAAAGTCGTGCTCGAAAGCTGCTGAGGCTGAGCGGAATACTTACCGCCATCGTTCAAAACATCGGCGTCAACCGCATCGTCCCTACCGGACAAGCCGGATGCAATAGTGCCGAGATCCCACGGACCATCAAAATGAATCCATGTCCGCGAAGCGCCAAAGACAAGCCCAACAATAAGCACAAACGCTCCGATGCCAACGCCCAGACGCACCTTCGATTCATGCGAGAGTTTCATTATTCATCACCTTCTTTGGCGCTCGGATCAACGGGGGTCGCGGTAGCCACGTCGGTATCAACCGCAGGGGAATCATCCTGAGCCCTGGATGCCACCGGCGCCGGACCAACCTGAATATTCCCGCGCGCCCAATCGCCGTCGAGCGCACGCGCCACCCAGTGATAGATGGGGATCGTAAAGAAGATCAGTGCGGCAAAGGGGGCACCACCAAACAGGAACATCAGTAAAAAGAACAGCAGCCAGCACACGGCCCAATACGGAAACGACTGGAACGGACCTTTCACTGGAGTCGGATTGACCGCGCCAGCGCTCGTCGCTTGCGCCGTCGCGGCGTTAGCCGCCTGTGCGCTCCAACTTGCAGCTTGCGCCGCCTTGGCCGCAGCATCACTCGCCTGTGTTGCCGCCTCGGTAGCGCGCGCTGCCGCCTCGTGGGTACGGGCGCGCTCGGCCGCCTCGGCCTCGCGCTGGCGAGCACGGTCCTCGTTCTCAAACTCGATATCGTCCTCGATCTCGTCGCTCGGATTGAGTAGCTCGTCCAGACTCACACCATAGAGCTTGGCAAGCGAGATCAGGTTCTCGGTATCAGGCGAGCTCTCCGCGCGCTCCCATTTACTGACCGCCTGGCGCGACAGTCCCAGCTTTCGCGCCAATCCTTCTTGGCTAAAGCCCTTGCTGCGGCGAAGGTCGGCGAGCCGCTGAGCAGTTTCTACATTCATGGTTCCTCCTATGCGATGCCAGCCGTGCCGCCGGACCGTTTTTGTTCTTAAGGCGCCTTGCACAGTTAAAAATCTATCCGCCACCGCCAAAAGCATGCCACCTATTCTAGTGAGATTTTTGACAACCGGAGGTTGCGGGCGCATATGAGCTGCGGAAATGTGTCCAAACAAAGCAATGACCCGCAGCTCGGTTGTCCCCGTTGCGGCGTTAACGGTAGTATGGTCGTACTGTTTATTCCGCACCGCCAACGGAGGGAGTTCCGCGCCGTGAACCGCGATTTCGCATCATCGCTCATCCAGCTCAACAATACGTTCTATCGCGAGCACTCCGCTTCCTTTTCCGATACGCGCCAGGCCCCGTGGCCCGGCTGGGTGCGCACCATGGACATCGCGCTTGATCAGCTCGATGTGGCCACGATCGAGCATCCCGTCCGCGTCTTCGACCTTGCCTGCGGCAATATGCGATTCGAGAACTTTGCCGCCGGCGGGGCACTTGCCGCCAAGGGCGTCGACGGCGCAAACCCCTCGGCAGATGCCAGCTGCCCGTTTGAGTTCTATGGTGTCGACTCGTGCCAAGATCTGGCAATAGACGCCCACGGCCACGCCCTGCGCATTCCCAACCTGCACTTCCAGGAACTCGACGTGCTCGACGCCCTCATGAAGCTCAACCCCGCCGAGACACCCGACGTGCTTTTCGACGCCCCGCTCGCCGACATCTCGGTCTGCTTTGGCTTTATGCACCACGTGCCGTCATGCGAGTACCGCGTACGCGTGCTCGACGCCCTGGTGCGCCAGACGCACCCGGGCGGCATCATCGCCATCAGCTTTTGGGAGTTTATGAATGACGAGCGCATGGCGCGCAAGGCCGTTCGAGCCGAAGCCCGCGCCGAGCTCACCCCGCCGTTTGAGGGTTACGATTCCGCGCAGTTTGAAGCCGGCGACCACCTCATTGGCTGGCAAAACGACCGCCACGCCTACCGCTATTGCCATCACTTTGACGATCAGCAGATCACCGACTTGGTGCGCGGCGTCCGTACGTTCTACAAGAGCGGCGAGGTTCCCGTACGCGAGCTCGAGCGTTTCCACGCCGACGGTCGCAGCGGCGAGCTCAACCGCTATGTGATTCTCAAGCGTCTGTAGGCACCGACGACTCGCCGCCGAGCCGCACCGCAGCGTTCGGGCAAATCGCCCCCTTCTAACCCATCGCCGGAACGCGCAGCCATGCGTTCCATACTTATGACCAAGGAGCCTCATGGGAGCCGTCCACGCTCGCACCCCTAAGAACTTTGTGCTCGAGGAGCGCTTGGAGCGCTATGCCGATGCGATTGAGACGAACCCCGAGGCCTATGCCGGAGATTGGCGCAAGGCCTGTGCGCCCGCAGGCAGCAAGCCTTTCGAACACCTTCACCTGGACCTTGGCTGTGGCAAGGGAACGTACCTTGTAGAGCGCGCGGCCCACGAGCCCGACACGCTCTTTATCGGTATGGACCAGGAGCCCATCTGCATCGCCTATGCCGCACAGAAAATCTGCGAGCAGGGGCTGTCCAACGCACTCGTCCTGCCCCGAGGTGCCGCATCGCTGTCGCAGCTATTTGCCGCAGGCGAGCTCGATGCCATCACCATCAACTTTCCCACGCCGCAGCCCAAGGCCAAGTACGCCAAAAAGCGACTCGTCCATGTCGACCACCTAATGCTGTACCGTCCGCTCTTTTCAGCCGGTGCCACCGTCACACTGCGAACCGACAGTAAGCCATTGCGCGACTACGCCTTGGGGCAGTTTGCTGCGGCAGGCTACGACACGCTTTGGGTAAGCGACGACGTCCGCCGCGACCATCCCGAGCACCCCGAGACCGAATACGAGCGCCGCACGCGCGAGATGGGTGCCGTCGTCTATGGCATTTGCGCCACACCCGGCGCACATCCCAGTGACGATGTGCTCACGGCGGGTCACATGCAGGAGCAAAGTCTTGCCTGCTACCTGCCCGATAACCTCGATGAGCTCACCTATGTGCCTCTGGGCATGGAAGAAGCCGTCGAGAACTTTAGAAACCGCGCCCGCAAGGGCAAGAAGCGCTTACCGCAGGAGTCCTAGGGGCTTCTGATGGTCGCGGCATCGGCAAACAAGCGCAAATAAGCGCCAGCGAACGGTCCTCAAACCTAAGTGAGTAGACTATTTAGCAATAGCCAAGCACAACCCGCATAGCGAAAACTAAAACCGCAGGTAGAGCCCTTGCGCAAAAGCCATGTGCTCGCGATATCGCAAAAAGTCTACTCACTTAGCTGGCTACTGCACCAAACGGCTGGGCAGAACGCCCATTTCCTGCATTTTCTCGCGCGCTGGCACCCCGCGCCGCCGCTACGCCATAATAGTTGGCGGACAATCGCGAGAGAAAGCAACCACACATGGCACAGACCACGACAGATACCGCCGCCAGCACCGTCTCGGGCGCCGGCGCCGCCAGCTCATTCTCGGGCGGCACGGGAACCGAGGCCGAGTTCGGCTCGCTCGGCGCGCTCTCCCCCACCTGGTGGGAGCCCGAAGACGGCAGTGAGCCCGAACCGTGGCTCACGGCCGATCAGGCCTTCGAACGCTTCTTTGAATGGACGAGCGACCGCGGCATCGAGCTGTGGGATCACCAAGAAGAGGCCCTCATGGACCTGGCTGCCGGCGATCACGTCATTTTGGGCACACCGACCGGATCGGGCAAATCGCTCGTCGCGCTGGGCATGCTCTTTATGGGCATGGCGCAGGGCAAGCGCTGCTATTACACGGCCCCCATCAAAGCCTTGGTCAGCGAAAAGTTCTTCGACCTGGTACAGGTGCTCGGCCGCGATAACGTCGGTATGATCACCGGCGACACGCATATCAATACTAAAGCGCCCGTCATCTGCTGCACGGCAGAGATCCTTGCTAACGACGCACTGCGCGAGGGCGAAGATGCCGATGTGGGCTGCGTCGCCATGGACGAGTTCCACTACTTTGCCGACCCCGATCGCGGTTGGGCCTGGCAGGTACCGCTGCTCACCCTGCCTCACACACAATTCATGCTCATGAGCGCCACGCTCGGCGATGTCACCGCGATCGCCGCCTCACTCGAGGAGCACACCGGCGCCGCGTGCGATCTGGTCGTCGATGCCCCACGCCCCGTGCCGCTGAGCTACGACTACGTGACGACCTCCCTCGAGGGCACGGTCGAGCTCGCAATGCGCCGCGGCGAGGCCCCGCTCTACATCGTGCACTTTAGCCAGGACGCCGCACTTGCGACGGCGCAATCCCTCGCCAACTTTGGTATTGCCAGCAAGGAGCAGCGTGGGGCCATCAAGGAGGCGGCCAAGGGCACGAGCTTCTCGACGGCCTTTGGCAAGATTCTTAAGCGCTTGCTCGGATGCGGCGTCGGCGTGCACCATGCTGGCATGTTGCCGCGCTATCGTCTGCTGGTCGAGCGCTTGGCACAACAGGGCCTGTTGCCCGTCATCTGCGGCACCGATACGCTCGGCGTCGGTATCAACGTGCCCATCCATACCGTGGTGCTCACCGCGCTCACCAAGTTCGACGGCTACAAGATGCGTCGTCTGCGCGCCCGCGAGTTTCATCAGATTGCCGGTCGCGCCGGCCGCTCGGGCTTCGATACCGAGGGCATGGTGATTGCCGAGGCACCCGAGCACGAGATCGAGAACGCCAAGCTCATGGCCAAGGCGGGCGACGACCCCAAGAAGCTCCGCAAGATTAAAAAGAAGAAGGCCCCCGAGGGCTTTGTCACCTGGAACAAGCAGACCTTTGAGCGCCTGATCGAGACGCAGCCCGAAACGCTCAAGCCGCGCCTTCGCATCACACACTCCATGGTGATTAGCGTGGTCGAGCAGGGCGGCGACGCCCGCGCCCGCGTACACGACCTCATCGAGACGAGCCTGCAGACTCCCGAAGAAAAGGCTAAGCTCGAGGTTCGCGCCGACGAAATCTTCGCCACGCTCATCGACTCCGGCGTCGTCGTGCGCACCGAGGTACCGCCCGCACCCGACGCTCCGGCTGATGCCGCGCCGGACATCGACTACGCGCTGACGGTCGACCTGCCCGAGGACTTTGCGCTCGACCAGCCGCTCTCACCGTTTTTGCTTGCCGCGCTGGAGCTGCTCGATCCCGAGAGCGAGACCTATACCATGGATCTGATCTCGATGGTCGAGGCCACGCTCGAGGACCCCAAACAGGTGCTGCGCGCACAGGAGCGTGCCGCGCGCGATCGCGCTATGGCCGAGATGAAGGCCGACGGCATCGAGTATGAGGAGCGCCTGGAGCGTATTCAGGACGTCACGTACGAAAAGCCGCTTGAGGACCTGCTCGACGCCGCCTTTGACAAGTACTGCCAGGAAGTACCCTGGGCAAACGACTACCAACTCTCTCCCAAGAGCGTTCTGCGCGATATGCTGGAGAGCGCGAGCGATTTTAAGGGCTACATTCAAAAGCTCGGCATCGCCCGCTCCGAGGGCATTTTGCTGCGCTACCTGGCAGAGGCTTACCGTTCGCTCGACCGCACCGTACCCATCGAGAAGCGCGACGAGCGCCTGCGCGACATTATCTCGTGGCTGGGCTTTGTGGTGCGCTCGGTCGACTCGAGCTTGGTAGACGAGTGGGAGAACGCTGGCAACCCGGCAGCCCTCGACGCCACGCCGCCGCAGGGCATCGACGAGGTCGTGGCGGACCGTCGCGGCTGCACGCTGTTGGTGCGCAACGCGCTCTTCCGCCGCGTGACTCTTGCCGCCCGCGAGCATGTGCGCGACCTGGGCGAACTCGACGACGACTGGGGCATGAGCGAGATCCGCTGGCAAAAAGCACTCGACGCTTACCACGAGCAGCACGAGGAGATTCTCACCGACGGCGACGCGCGCTCCTCTGCTATGTTCTCGATCGACGAGTCCGACGAGAAGGCGCTCCACGTGTGGCACGTGCACCAGATTTTTGCCGACGAGGACGGCGACCACGACTTTGGCATCATGGGCGATGTCGATCTGGACGCCACGCAAGACGGTGGCGAGGTCATCTTCAAGAACTACCGCGTCGGTTTTATCGAGGATTTGCTCGAGGATTAGCCAAGCATATTGGGACGAAACGAAGCGGGGCTGTTGGCAACATCGCCAGCAGCCCCGCTTTTTCACTATCCGCTATGCCTTACTCGGCATCCTCGACCTCATACGAATCCGCCTCGGCTGGCTCCTCGTTTGTCTCTGGCGCAGCCTCGCGCGCCTCGTCAAACGCTGCCTTCATGGTCTTGTTGCCCCATGTGAGCTTGCGAATGGTAAGCTCATCGGCCTTGTTGTGGGCCAAGCGTAGGTTCTCGGTGCTGCGGCGCAAGTCGTCCTTGGTCTTCTCGAGCTGCTTAATGGCGGCATCGATCTCCTTGATTGCCGACTCGAATTGCTTGCTCGCCAGGTTGTAGTTGCGCGAGAAGCCATCCTTGAACTTCTCCATCTTGGCTTCGAAGTTCGTGACATCGATATTCTGCTGTTTGTACTCCGCCAGTTCCTGCTTATAGCGAAGCGAACCCATAGCGGCGTTGCGAAGGAGCGTAATCACGGGGATGAAGAACTGCGGGCGGATCACGTACATCTTCTCATAGCGGTAACTCACGTCGACGATACCCGCGTTATAGAGGTCACTCTCGGGCTCCAGCAGGGTGCAGAGCACCGCATACTCGCAGCCTTTCTGGCGGCGATCGTGATCGAGTTTCTTAAAGAAATCCTCGTTCTTGTGTTTGGTCGCGGTCTCGTCGTTCTCGTTTTTCATCTCGAACATGATCGAAATGATCTCGTTGCCGCTCGCGTCGCACTCGCGGAAGATAAAGTCGCCCTTGGTGCCCTCGGACGCATCGTTATCTTTCTCGAAGTACGCGTTGGGAAACGCCGTCATGCGCAGACGATTAAACTCGGTCTCGCAGTGCTGCTCGAGCGACTCGCCCACCATCTTGGTGGACAGGCGGACCTTCATGTCCTTAAGGCGCTCAATCTCTTCATCCTTGTAGCGAATCAGTTCCTCGTTCGCGCGCTTGGTCTGCGCAAGTTCGAGCTCGTGTGCCGCCTTGGCCTGCTCCTCGCGTGAATCGCGCACCGCCAGCTCACTCGTGAGCTTGGCGCGGGCCTCGTCACGCTCACGCTCCGCCGCGGCGACCGCCTCCGATAGGTTCATCTTGGCCGTCAGTTCCTGTTCGCGCAGCTGAGCACGCAGACCCTCGGCCTCCTGCTCGGACTGAGCCTTTGCGACGGAAAACTTCTCCTGAACCTTCGCGCGATAGTCAGCAAGCGTACGTTCGGCCTCGCTGCGAGCGGCCTCGAGCTCACGCTGCGATTCGGCCGCAGCAGCAGCAAGCGCCATCTCCTGGGCCTTGTCCGCCGCGGCGAGCCTGGCTTGCAGCTCGGCAATCTGGGCATCACGTGCGGACAGGTCGTTTTGAGCAGCATTGCGTGCCGCTGCCTCGGCAAGCTTGGCTTCATCATCTTTGCGCCCCAACTGCGCACGCAGGTTGTCGATCTCGCGCTGCAGTTCGGCATTCTCCTTTTGAGCATCGGCGCGGGCCTCAACCGCCGCGCGCTGGCTTGCACTCTCGCGCTCTGCAGTAGCGCCTTCGAGCTTGGCGCGCAGCTCGGCTAGCTCGGCATCGCGCTTGGCGACTTCTTGCGCCAGCTGTTGAGCCGCAGCGTTCTTCTGCTCTACGAGCTCAGCGTCGCGCTGAGACTCTGCCTTTTGCAAGGCAGCCGTCGAACGCGAACGCTCAAGCTCCAGCGCCTGCTCGCCCTCGCGCTGGACCGCCTTCACACGCTCATCAAGATCGCGCGAGAACTCGGCATCGCGCACCTGTTTGACGATATCTGCATAGCCGGACGCATCGCCCTTAAACACTTCGCCGCAATGCGGGCACTTGATCTCGTTCATGGCAGCTCCTCGATGGACGCAAATTTCAACCGCCTACACTCTACCGCGCCGCACGGACAAAAAAGACGCCGCCGCCATAATGGCAACGGCGCCAGAACCACCACAAAGGCGACTGTCCCCTTTGTGGCGGTTTGCGAGCTACAGGCCAAAGAAATTCAGGATCTGGTCTCGGCTTACGGGCTTGTAGTTGTTGGCGTCGAGGCCCACATCGTAGCGGTAAATAGGGCGCTCGCGATCGCGGTTGCGCGCGTTGACGCGGTCTCCCCTGCTGTGGATATGTCCGTGCAGCATGATGGCACCGCGCGCCTTGCCATTCCAGCTGAGCATGGGGTAGTGGCTCATCACCAGACGATGGCCCTTGGCATAGCCCGGGGCAACCTCCAGGTAATCGCGCACCTCATCCCAAATGTGCGGCGCGTCCGGATCTTCCCAATCGCCGTCATGGTTGCCACGAATGAGCGCCACGTTCTGGCATTTGATACGCTCGCGCAGGCGCACTGCCTCCGCCAGGGGCAAACGATAGGTAAAGTCACCCAAAATGTAGAGACGGTCGTCCGTCGCCACGCACTTATTGATGGCATCGATGACCTTGCGGTTCATCTCCTCGACCGAATCAAACGGCCGATCCATATCGTGCAAGATATTCGTATCGCCCAGGTGCAGGTCGGCGGTAAACCACATCATCGTCTGTATCCTCATTTCGCAACGTGTCTAACACGTGCCTAGTATACAGACGCTTTGGCGCGTCGGTTAGCCAAAGAGCCCACCGAACGGACCTCGGCGGCGTTTGTCTTTCTTTTTCGACGCGTCACCCTGGGCGTTCTTGTCCTGCCGCTTCTTCCGGTCCTGCTCCAACTCATCGTCATCGAGCAGCATATCCCACTCAAACGGATCGTCTGTCAGATCGAACAGGTCGTCGTCATCAACCATGACCGCCTCCATTGCCGACTAGCGGGCATCCACCACATAGAGGCCAACGCGCACCTGATGCCACGGGCTGCGCTCGGGAGCAACCTGCTGCACACGGGCTTCAAATACGTCCTCATGCCCGTAATACATCATCAAGGACAGCGGGCCAACCTCGTCTCCCGGAACATAGCCAAGCTTGGTCTTGCCATAATAGATCGCAACCGCCTCAGGGTCGTGAGGATTATCACGTTCGGCACGCAGCGTCAGTTTATCGCCCGCTTTAAGATCGCCCAAGACCAAGGCGCCGTCGGCATACTGAAATCCCGCAATGTGAAACGACAGAAGAACACGTGAAGGCTCGTACATAGCAGCTCCTCTAACGGCCGGGATACCCGGCACTCAACCTTATCGAGAAGTCTACGGGCCCGTGCGGACATAAATTCATCCTTATCTGATTCTAATGCACAAACATGCGCACGAACTTGTGCTTCCAGCTTGCATAAGGGGCATAGCGGAATGGCACGTCCAACCACGTTGCCTTGTTCACGATGCTCTTCTTGTGGCTAAACGTATCGAAGCTCTCGCGTCCATGGTACTGCCCCATACCGCTCGCACCCATGCCGCCAAAGCCCATATGGCTCGTAGCCAAATGCATGATGGTGTCGTTGACGCAGCCGCCGCCAAAGGGCACGTAGCGCACAAAGCGCTGCTGAGCCGCACGGTCCTGGCTAAAGATATACAGGGCCAGCGGCGTCGGACGATCCGTAATAAACGTCTCGGCCTCGTCTAGGCTCTCAAACGTCAGCACCGGCAAGATGGGACCGAAGACTTCCTCCTGCATCACGGCGTCATCGGGGGACACGCCGTCCAAAATCGTCGGCTCGATCTTGAGCGAAGTCTCGCGCGCGGTACCTCCCAGCACAACCTTATCGGAGTCGATCAGCCCGCGTACGCGCACGAAATGCTTGGCGTTGACGATATGCCCGTAGTCCTCGTTATCGAGCGGATGCTCGCCAAACATACGGCGGACCTCCTCCTTGATGAGGCCCAGCAGCTCGTCGTGCACGCTCGTATCGACCAGCAGGTAGTCGGGCGCCACGCAGGTCTGTCCCACGTTGAGCCATTTACCAAAGGCGATACGCCGTGCCGCAACCTTCAAGTTTGCCGTCGCATCCACAATGCAGGGACTCTTTCCGCCCAGCTCAAGCGTCACGGGCGTAAGGTTTTTACTTGCGCGCTCCATGACGAGCTTGCCGACCGGAACGCTACCGGTAAAGAAGATCTTGTCCCAGCGCTCATCGAGCAGCGCCTCGTTTTCGGCCCGCCCGCCCTCGACAACCATCACCAGGCGCGGATCAAATGCCTCTTCACAGATTTGCTTGAGCACCGCACTCGATGCCGGAGCATAGGCGCTCGGCTTGATGACCACAGTATTACCCGCGGCAAGGGCGCCGGCGAGTGGCTCGAGCGTCAGCAAAAACGGGTAGTTCCAGGGCGCCATAATGAGTGTGACGCCATAGGGCACGGCTTGCGTTTTGCACACGCTCACGGCATTGGCAAGGTCACACAGACGCAGGCGCGGACGACTCCATCGAGCCACGTGAGCGATCTGATGACGAATCTCGGAAAGCGAGGTGCCGATCTCGCACATATAGGCCTCGTCATGCGACTTTCCCAAATCGGTCTTGAGCGCATGGGCGATATCGATCTCGTGTGCCCGCACCGCCTCGCGCAGGCGCACGAGGGCGCGGCGTCGAGCATCGACATCAAACGTGGCGTGCGTCTTAAAATAGGCGCGCTGATCGGCAACGATGCGCGCGATTTCCTCGGTGTTCATGGACCCTCCTAGTTCTCGTCCTTAAACATACCACCTGCGATAACTTCGTACATATGCTCGAGTTCCAAACGGTCCATTAAAAGCGGAACGGGGTACAGGGGATTGGCCTCGGCATCGGCGTGCGTTGCCATTTCGGGAATGTCGGAGCGGCGAATGCCTGTCACATATTTGGGGATACCCAGGGCAACGTTCATGCGGTCGACCCAATCGATAAAGGCCTCGGCCGCAAGACCGTCCTGCGCGGTAGCCGGCGCAATGCCCGCCATGCGAGCAAGATCGGCGAGCTTGGGGGCGGCGGCGTCACCATAAGCGCGGAGCATGTGCGGCAGGATGATCGCGTTGGCCAAGCCGTGCGGAATCCCGTATCGGCCGCCCAGACTGTGCGCGATGGCGTGAACGTATCCCACATAGGAGCGGGTAAACGCAACGCCCGCCTTATACGCCGCCGAAAGCATATTGCGACGCGCACGTATGTCGTCGCCATACTCATAGGCCTCGAGCAAATTGTCGTGGATGAGCTGCACCGCCTGGCGCGCCATCTTGCGCGTGTAGGGCGTGGTGCTACGGCCGATAAAGGCCTCGACGGCATGCGTCAGGGCATCCATGCCCGTCTGCCCCGTAATGGAGGCGGGCAGGCCGCGCGTAAACTCGGGGTCGAGCACCGCAAAGCGCGGGATAAGCACAAAGTCGTTAATGGGGTACTTGTAGTGCGACTCGTCATCGGTAATGACCGCTGCGAGCGTGACCTCGCTACCCGTACCTGCCGTGGTGGGAACGGCGATGAGCAGCGGCAGGCGACGATGAACGCGCAGCAGGCCGCGCATCTTGTTGATGGGCTTGTTTGGCTGTGCGATGCGTGCGCCCACGCCCTTGGCACAGTCCATGGCCGAGCCGCCGCCAAAGCCGATAATGGCCTGACAGGCGCTCTCGCGATACAGGGACGCCGCTTCCTCCACGTTTGAGACCGTGGGGTTCGCACGCGTTTCGGCATAGACCGTAACGCCAATTCCCTTGGACGCGAGCGCCGTCTCGAGCGGCGCCGTGAGCCCCAGACGGGCAATACCGGGATCCGTCACGATAAGAACCCGCTGTATCGAGCGCTTTTGAAGCACCGCGGGCACGTCCTCGGCATGCTCCAAAATGCGCGGCTCGGTATAGGGCAGGATCGGCAATGCGATGCGAAAAACCGTCTGATATGTTCGGCACCAGGCACGACGGGCTAGATGCATAAAGGAAACTCCTTCATTTGTTGATAGGTCAACATTTGCTCGACCGATTGTACTCATCGGAGGTCTCGAGCGGCCTGGCAATCGTTAATCAATCAACATCTTCACATGCCTAAAATTTTTTATTAAAAATCATTCCTAATAGGCTTCACATTTGGTTGCATTTATGGATAATAGAACTCGTCAAGACGCACGTCCGGAGAGGGCCCTTACGGGACCGGACGAGCGCTCCATCGCCATCGATCGAAAGGATCGAATCATGAAGTTTGTTTGCCCCGTTTGCGGTTATGTGGAAGAGTTCGACGGCGACCAGCTGCCCGAGGATTTCAAGTGCCCCCAGTGCGGCGTTCCCGGCTCTCGCTTCCTAAAGCAGGAGGAGGGTCAGCTCGAGTGGGCTGCCGAGCACGTCGTGGGCGTCGCCAAGATGGAGGGCGTCTCCGAGGACATCGTTGCTGACCTGCGCGCCAACTTTGAGGGCGAGTGCTCCGAGGTCGGTATGTACCTGGCCATGGCTCGCGTCGCTCATCGCGAGGGCTATCCCGAGATCGGCCTGTACTGGGAGAAGGCTGCGCACGAGGAGGCCGAGCATGCCGCCAAGTTCGCCGAGCTCCTGGGCGAGGTTGTGACCGACTCCACCAAGAAGAACCTCGAGATGCGCGTTGAGGCCGAGAATGGCGCCACCGCCGGCAAGACCGATCTTGCCAAGCGCGCCAAGGCCGCTGGCCTCGATGCCATCCACGACACCGTGCACGAGATGGCTCGCGACGAGGCTCGCCACGGCAAGGCTTTCGCCGGTCTGCTCAAGCGCTACTTTGGCTAAGCCAGCCGCCTGAGAGATAATCTCTAGCTCGATGAGGCCCGGACCGCATGGTTCGGGCCTTTTTCGTGACTCACGAACTTGTTAACGCCCTGAAACAGGACCGCCTTCGGCATCGGCTTCTCGTCAAAAACTAAGTGAGTAGACTTTTTTGAACTTGCCGAGCAGGCCATCCATATCACTTTATAAAGCCGCAGGTAAATGCCTTGTTACAAAACGGCCTGGTCACCAAAGTGCCAAAAGTCTACTCACTTAGAACCGCAGCCGTCCACGATCGAGCTGTTTTGTGTCTAACGGGCATCTTTCCGTCGATTACTCCCAATTTTGTCCAGTCAACGAATAGTTCGGACCGGAGTAATGTCTCAGCCCTTTGCTCATCTGAACTTTTATCACGATATTCAGCATCGAGCATCCTGCATACGGCCTTAACGATCGCGCGGAATTTATCCTCATCGAATATCTGTCTGTGTGTCAGGAGAAGTACATCGTAGCCCATGGCCTGAAGGGCCGTCATGCGGTCAGCGTCACGCAAGCCGTCCCCTGCGCGCCCGTGCGAGGCCTTTCCCTGACATTCAATGGCCACCTGTCGCGCTCCGTCCGGCGAAGACAGAAGCAGGTCGATAAAGACGCGGGACTTTCCCACAATCGCTCGAGCACTTGCACCTAGCCTCACTTCGACATTGAGCTCTATGCCGCAAAAACCTTCGCCCCCTAGTGTTCGCGGCAGTGCAAACAACAAATACGCCTCGACCTCAAAGGGCGATGCGGCGCCCAGCGGAACGAAACGCGACACCGCCATAAATCGCTTGCCGTACCGCATCCCGTAAACATCTGAACAAAAACGGTCGAGGTCTCCGCTCAAAACCAAAGCGTCGCGACGCCATAAATCTGAAGCGACGCCATCCTCGGACGGACAGCGTGTCCAGCCCGAAGTTGTCGGAATCGCGCCCGAATCAATTGCACGCGAAAGCTCCGCCTCGAGTGCCGCCGGCAGGGCACACACCGCAAACAAACCGCACATCTCCGCCAATACCAAAAGAAGCTGAAGATCCGTCAGATGCCGCAACATGATGAATGCCGTCAGTAGAGGAGACGTAATCAAAAAACCCATGCTCCGTTTCTAGCACGGATTCCCTGGGGAGCTCACCGAGAAACAGCCGCTGCCTCATGCCGGCAGGGCAAGTCCGCTTGTTTCTCGTTCGAACCAACGTATACAACGGAAAGCCGAGCGCAACCTTAGCCGTCGGGTTACGGACAAGGTCATATCGCTGCCGGTCTTCTTCCGGTCGTGGAAGCGGCGGACACAAAGCAAGGACTTGAGGGGGCAAGCGCCAGTACCTAAAAGCCGATATGTCACAAAGTAGATCCTTCATAGGCACAGGAGAATACGGATTTCAACCCTGGTACTCACGCATTGGCGCGAACGCACCGAAAAGGGCGTCGAACGGACTGTTAAGTTTTCAACAGCCCTCCCCAACTGGCCAAAAGCTTGCCAAGAACTGGACGGAGCGTTGTTGAAAACCCCGCTTCTTTTCTCATGCGGAAGCCTTGCGCGGCAAGTGAGTAGACTATTTAGGACCCGCCGAGCAGACCGACTAAACTGCTTCACAAAATCGCAGGTAGATAGCTTGCTACAAAACGGCCTGGTCCTCCTCACGCTAAAAGCCTACTCACTTAGGTTAGAGGGTGCGCCCATTAGCTGCGATTCCAGGGTATTTAGCTCATTTGGACTCAAATCGTCGTACTGGACAAGGATTCGAGTCGGGTTTGAAGATCCATGTGCGCCATCGGGACACCAAAAACAGTCATTGATATCGATGTAAGGGATGCTCGAGCGCGCGAGGGCGCGTGTAAAAGAGTTTCCGCCCGTATCGCACTCCGCAACTACGACGCAGTAGAGGCCGGCATCCGCGTGCTCAACCAAAAACTCCCCCGCCGGAAACGCCTTTCGCACAAGCGCCGTCAGGCCATCACGCGCCTCGCGAGCACGAACGCGTACGCGGTTCACATGTCGCTCGTAATCGCCCGATTCCAGCAAACGAGCCAAAGCGACCTGGTCAACAGAACTCACCGACGAGGCGTAAAAGCCAAGGTTGCGCCTAAACCGTTCCATCAGCTCATCGGGCAGGACCATATACGCCAAACGCAGGGCCGACGACAGACTTTTTGAAAACGTGTTGGTGTAGATGACCGATTGGGCGGCATCAATCGACGCGAGCGCGGGAATCGGCTTACCGGCAAGGCGAAACTCGCAATCAAAGTCATCTTCGATGAGATACCGGTCCGGCTGCTCGGCGGCCCAGCTCAGCAGGGCATAGCGACGCGCAATGCTCGTCACAAGGCCGGTCGGATATTGGTGAGACGGCATCAGGTGAAGGACATCCGCCCCGGTTTTCTGCAGAGCACTCAAGTCCACGCCTTCACCGTCCAACGGGATATGACGCACTTCGCAACCCATAGCCTGATAGATGCGCGTCAGGCGCAGATAGCCTGGATCCTCAACGGCATACACCTTGTCGGCTCCAAGCAACTGAACCAACATGGTATCGAGCAGCTGGGCGCCCGCACCGATAACAATGTTGTTGGGGTCGACATTCATACCCCTTATCCCGCGCAGATGGCGAGCAATTGCGCGTCGTAGCCGAGCAGTGCCCTGCGCCGGTGCGGGCGAAAAGATTTCGCGCTCGTCCTCGGATGCCAGCGTCGCCCGTAGCGCGCTTTGCCAAAGCCGCGCCGCCTCCAAAGCAGAAGGAGAAAGCGCATCGAATCGCTCGACCTGTCCGTTGACATCATGCACGCTGGGGCCCACAGAGACGGCATCTCGGTCGATGCCCTCCGCAGCCGAAGCCAAAACCGGTGCATCCGGAAGCTCGCAAGCGTAGTAGCCACGACGTGGCATTGAGCAAATATAGCCCTCAGCGAGTAACTGGCTATATGCATTCTCAATGGTAATAACACTGATTCCCAGATGACTGGCAAAGGCGCGCTTGGACGGCAGATGCTCCCCCGCCGTAATGCGTCCAGCTACGATATCATCTCGGATTTGCTGGTAAACATACTCATAGAGCGATGCTTCGCCGCGTTTTTCCAAATTGTAGTCAAGCATGAGTTTGTCACCTGACCTTATCGAGCTGTTCAATCTGGTATTAAGCTGACCTTATTATTATCTCGAAAACTGAGTATTTTGCCATGCCCAGCTCCCCGATAGGATTTTCCGTCAAGCAATGCACATGCCAACCAAGGGAGCAACCATGGCAGAACAGACCAGCAAGGCAGATCGCGTCAAACTCAATCGCGAGCTCGCGCAGATGCTCAAGGGCGGCGTCATCATGGACGTCACCACGCCCGAGCAGGCACGTATCGCCGAGGAGGCAGGCGCCTGCGCCGTCATGGCTCTCGAGCGCATCCCGGCCGACATCCGCGCCGCCGGCGGCGTGTCGCGCATGAGTGACCCCAAGATGATCAAGGGCATTCAAGAGGCCGTCTCCATCCCCGTCATGGCCAAGTGCCGCATCGGTCACATCGTCGAGGCGCAGGTCCTTCAAGCCATCGAGATCGACTACATCGATGAGTCCGAGGTTCTCTCCCCCGCCGACGATGTCTACCACATCGATAAGACCCAGTTTGACGTCCCGTTTGTCTGCGGTGCCCGCGATCTGGGCGAAGCGTTGCGCCGTGTTGCCGAGGGCGCCACAATGATTCGCACCAAGGGCGAGCCGGGCACGGGCGACGTCGTCCAAGCCGTGCGCCACATGCGCAAGATTCAAAAGCAGATCCGTGACGTTGTTGCCCTGCGCGACGACGAGCTCTTTGAGGCAGCCAAGCAACTGCAGGTTCCGGTCGAGCTGGTGCGCGAGGTCCATGCCACGGGTAAGCTTCCCGTCGTGAACTTTGCCGCCGGCGGAGTCGCGACCCCCGCCGACGCCGCGCTGATGATGCAGCTGGGCGCCGAAGGCGTCTTTGTCGGCTCGGGCATCTTTAAGAGCGGCGATCCCGCCAAGCGCGCAGCCGCCATCGTCAAGGCCGTGGCAAACTTCACCGACGCCAAGCTCATTGCCGAGCTTTCTGAGGACCTGGGCGAGGCCATGGTCGGTATCAACGCTGACGAGATCGAGATCATCATGGAGGAGCGCGGACGCTAGTCCAGCAGAAAGGATCTCACATGAGCGATTATGCAGGCCAGACGGTCGCCGTGCTGGCGGTCCAAGGCGCTTTTGCCGAGCACGAGACAAGACTATCCGAGCTGGGCGCACGTTGTATTGAGCTGAGGCAGGCGGCTGATTTGATGCAGGACTTTGACCGTCTGGTACTTCCCGGCGGCGAGTCCACCGTTCAAGGGAAGCTGCTTGATGAGCTGGGCATGCTCGAGGAGCTTCGCGCCCGTATCGCTGAAGGCATGCCCGTCCTGGGCACCTGCGCCGGCTTGATTCTACTGGCTCACGACCTTGCCGCCCATGACGATAAAGGCACGCCGCGTTTGGCAACCATGGATGTACTTGTCGAGCGCAATGCCTACGGCAGGCAGCTCGGCAGCTTTCGAACCAAGGGGCAAGTAGCCGGCATCGACGGCGAAGCGCCGCTGACGTTTATCCGCGCGCCCCGCATCGTCGAGGTCCACGGCGACGCCAAGGCCCTGGCCGAAGTCGATGGCCGCATCGTCGCTGCCCGCCAAGACAATCAGCTCGGCGTAACCTTCCACCCCGAACTCGACGAAGACACCCGCCTCCACGAACTGTTCCTACAAATGTAGGTAGAATTTAAACGAGCGTGGATTTTCGGACATACAACAAATGAGAGTGGATAATCTCCCACTTTGAGCTTGAATGCAGGCTCAAACCGGGAGATTATCCACTCTCATGCTATGTAGTCGTTGGGGACGTTCTTAAACGACTAGTCAAACAAGAACGTCCCCAATGACTACCTGACAAGGAGTGTCCCAAACTACCGGCAGAAAAGGAACGTCCCCAACTGCCACCCCCGGAGCAAGACAACGCCGCAGGTTGAGCATAAGTCAGCGAAAACGCCCCTAAGCGAGCAAGGTGACGTGAAATGAAAGGGCGCTGACCTTATGGTCGCGCCCTTGAAATTGAACGTCAGATTGCCGCTTAGGGGCGTTGGCAGCGTCAACTGGTTACGCGGTTCGTAGAACCGCGTAACTAATTAGAAGCGGTTGCCGCGAAAGCCGCCACCGTTGCGGCCGCCACGATCGCCACCGCGACCGCCGCGGTCGTTACCACGGTTGCCGCCGAAGCCGCCACGGTTGCCACCGCGATCGCCATAGCCACCACGGTTGCCGCCAAAGCCGCCGCGACCGCCACGGTCGCCGCCACGGTCGCCAAAGCCGCCACGGCCACCGCGATCGCCACCGCGACCGCCACGGTCGCCGCCACGGCCACCGCGATCGCCAAAGCCGCCGCGACCGCCACGGTCGCCGCCACGGCCACCGCGATCGTCACGACCGCCGCGAGGACCGCGGTCCTCGTCCAGGCCCATGGCGACGAGCGGAGCGATGACCTTATCGAGAGCGGCCATCAGCTCGGTGGCCTCCTCGTAAGAAAGCTCGGGCAGGAGCTTCTCCTTCTTATTGGCAAGCTCGACCAGGCCCTCAGCGGCATCCTCGGCAGCGAAGACAACGATCTTGCGCATATCGCCCTCGGCGTCGTCGATGCGGCCGACCAGGTCGGCAGCCTCGGCCTCGGCCATCAGACCATCGAGCTCACGAAGGCGCATGCCCAGCAGGTCGGACATTTCCTTCTGCTCCATCTTGGGCTTGAGGTCAAGAAGCTTGATGGCGCGCTCGATGTTCGCCATACGCTCGGCCTTGGCCTCCTCCTCCTTGGAAATAGCAAAGCGACGGCTACGCAGCAGGCGGGCGGCCTTCTGCATCTTGTCCATCAGCTCTTCGTCATCGTAATCAACGGCGGCCTCGACAACCTCGGCCTCCTCCTCGGCGGAAACCTCGGCAGCAGCCTCAACCTCGGCAGCTTCGGTCTCCACGGTCTCGACTGCCTCGACCTCGGCAGCCATGGTCTCGTTCTCGGTCTCGTTCATGATCTCTTCGTTCTCGGACATGAGACTCCTTCTTGGCCCTCTCGGGCATCATCGCCCCATTCGCGGGGCCCGTCGCGCACTCTTTGCGCTTTAAACATTCATGCCTCTCGGCAAAACGTCCATTAGTTTATGGTGTCGCCATCCAATCTAGCTGCAGAATCTATGTGCACACATTAATGCGACATGTGCGACTCGCGACGAGCGTACACCAGCGACGTCGCGAACCCGACCACGGCAATTACAGCCGCCACACGTACGGCAGCTGCAAATCCAATCGCCTGGGCAACGTCGGTCGCAGCGCCAGCGGCGCCGGCAGTCGCCGCAGAACTCGAGAGCAGGCCGATAAACAGCGACGGACCAAACGATGCGGCAATCATGTTCCACGTGTTGAGCAATGCCGTTCCGTGAGGATGCTCAGCGGCAGACAGCGTCTCCAAACCGGCCGTCTGCGAGGGGCTCAGCACCAAACCGACGCCGGCATACACCACAACGGTCAGCAGCACGACAATACCAATTCAAGCTTAGTGTTCGAGCGCTCTCCAACATTTCGAACGAGCTTTGCTGCCGCCGCGGCGACCACGACACCGCCCACCAGCGGCACTACGAACACCGCTCTCCAGCCAAACAACGTGCACATAAGACCACTGATCACGGGTCCAAACGCCGGCCCCAGCGTAATGCAGGCACCGCCCAGGCTCAGATACAGACCGAGTTTCTCGCGCGGGGCGCAAGATAGCACCACATTCATCATGAGCGGAAACAAGATACCCGATCCCGCAGCCTGCAAAATACGACTTGGCAGCAAAACGGCAAACGACAGGTCGACCAGGCACAGGACTTCGCCGGCGACCATGCATCCGCATGCGAAAAACAGCAGCTTGCGCGTCGAGAAACGACCGGAAAGAAAGGCCATGATGGCCGCAAAGATCGATGTCACGATCATGTAGCCCGAAACTAGCCACTGCGCCGTGGTGGCACTCACCGAAAAGGCCGCCATGATATCGTGCAGTGCCACGTTAATGATGTTCTCGTTAAACGCGGCAACAAAGGCTGCAATATACATTACGACGAGAAACGCCGAAGTGGCCGATGGCGTTGCTTGAACTTGTTGCTGAGATTTGCTCCCCATGCATTTCCTTCCTCTTGGAACAACAGTCACATCGCCCCAGAGGAACAGTCCAGGGCGAGCATGAGCCCTAGACTTACGCCAGACGCCGCACGCGACGGATCCGACAACATGGTCCAACGTTGAAAGATTGTAACGCTGACGCGCAGCTTTCCTTCCGCGCTATTATTAAAAGCCCACGAAAGCACGAGACATGAGGAGCCCGCCATGATTAAGCCCATCATGAAATCCGAGTTCTTTTTGCGCCTGCCTTCCGAAGACGCGGGACCCGACGATGCCGCGACCGGGCAGGACCTCCTGGATACGCTCCATGAGCATGAGCACGAGTGCGTGGGCCTTGCCGCCAACATGATTGGCGTGCGCAAACGCATCATCTGCGTAAAGGACGGCAACAGGGCGCTGCTGATGTACAACCCTCAAATTCTTGAGCAGGTCAATTCCTATCAGACGAGCGAAGGATGCCTCTCGCTTTCCGGCGAGCGCCCCTGTACTCGCTATCGCCGCATTAAGGTTGAGTATTTGGACGAGAATTTCGTCCACCGCATCAAAAACTTCTCGGGCTACACCGCCGAGATCATCCAACACGAAATCGACCACTGTTGCGGAATCGTTATATAGTTCCGCCGATTCAAGAAAGCTCCCTGCAGAAAAATAACTGCAGGGAGCTTCTCATAGTGCGGAGCTTCTATCCCACTAGCTCTGGCGGTAATGATCGAAGAAGTCGTCGAGGTCTTCGAGGGACTCTTTGAGTACTTCCATGCGCGGCAGGTACACGATGCGGAAGTGATCGGGCTCGGCCCAGTTGAAGCCGCCGCCGCGCGTGATCAGAATCTTCTTCTCGTGCAGCAGGTCAAGGGCGAACTGCTCGTCATCGGTGATGTTGAACTTCTTCACATCCATCTTGGGGAAGATGTAGAACGCCGCGCGCGGCTTAACCACCGAGATGCCGTCAATCTTGTTGAGCGCCTCATACACAAAGTTGCGCTGCTCGTAGACGCGGCCGCCGGGACGGATGTAGTCGTTAACGGACTGATGACCACCGAGTGCCGTCTGAACGATCGACTGAGCCGGCACGTTGGAGCACAGGCGCATGTTGGAGAGCATGTTAATGCCCATGATGAAGTCGCTCATGCAGCGCTGGTTGCCCGAAAGCACCATCCAGCCAATACGATAGCCCGCGATCATGTGCGACTTGGAAAGGCCGCTAAAGGTGACGCAGGGCAGATCAGGAGCGAGCGAGGCAATCGAGACGTGCTCGTAACCGTCCATGCACAGGCGGTCGTAGATCTCATCGGCAAAGATCATCAGCTGATGCCTGCGTGCAACCTCGACGATGCCCTCGAGCACCTCGCGCGGGTAGACCGAGCCCGTGGGGTTGTTGGGGTTGATGATAACGAGGGCTTTGGTCGCGCTCGTGATCTTGGACTCCATATCCTCCAAGTTGGGATACCAATCCGCCTGCTCATCGCACAGATAGTGCACAGGATGACCGCCGGCAAGGGTTGCGCACGCCGTCCAGAGCGGATAGTCGGGGCTGGGGATCAGAATCTCGTCGCCATTGTCGAGCAGCGCGTTCATCGAAAGCTGAATGAGCTCGGACACGCCGTTGCCCGTGTAGATATGCTCCATCTGAACGTTGGGCAGGCCCTTGATCTGCGAATACTGCATGATCGCCTTGCGCGCGGAGAACAGGCCACGCGAGTTGGAATAGCCTTCGCAGTCGGGCAGCTGCTGGCGCATGTCCTTGATGACCTCATCGGGCGTGCGGAAACCGAAGGGCGCCGGGTTGCCGATATTGAGCTTGAGGATGCGCTCGCCCTCGTCCTCCATACGGGCAGCCTCGTCGACGACGGGACCGCGCACGTCATACAGGACGTTATCGAGCTTGGTGGATTTAGAAAAAGTACGCATGGTGGTGCTCCTTGGAATTTGAGCCGTGGGGCTAGGTTCGGACTTGGCAGCGTTACGGGGAGATGATGCTTCGCCTTGGTCGGCGTCACTGGCGAGCAGCCAGGAAACATCGACCTCCAAAATACGGGCGAGCAGCTCTGCCACATCGCGCCGCGGGATCGTCTTGCCACTCACATATTGGCTCATCTGACTCTTGCCGAGTTTTTTGCCGAGCATCTCCGATGCACGAATCACGTCCGACTGTCGAACGTCGCGATCGGACATAGCCTGTCGCAGGCGATCGCTAAACGTCTCTTGGGCCACTAGAACCTCCTTGCTGGCAAAGTTCAATTTATAGAACACGAATTGAACCTAGGTTCAATTTAGGCAGCAGTATAGCGCGGCACATTATCCGGAAGTTCAATTTCACAAGAAAATGTACCGAACCCCGAGAATTGTCCCAAAGTGGACAACAGGTACGCGCTTTTAGAGATATTCAAGGAAACGAGCCGCGGCAAGCGAAACGTCGGCGGTGCGGTATATGGCATTGATCTGGCGATGGGGACGCCCCTCGAGCGGACGCACGGCGACATCGAACTGACAGCGGCGCAAGATAAGTGCCGGAAGAACGCTCACGCCCAGGCCATCCTCCACCATAGCCATAATCGCATAGTCATCCCAGGTCGACAGTTTTGAGCGCACCGCCAGCCCCGCCCGACGGAATAGCGGCGTAATCTCATCATCGGTACCCCGTTCCAGCAGAATAAACTGCTCGTTGGCTAAATCGGCAAGAGAGACGAACTCCGCCGTGGCAAGCAACGAATCTGTCGGCACCACCGCCATCAACTCGTCGCGCGCCAAAGACCGCGACGTCATGCCATTTTCTCGGGGCTCACGCGGGATAAAGCCCAGATCGCAGCGGCCCTCTGCCACCCATTGTTCAATCTCTGAGTAATCGCCCATCAGCAACTCATAATCGACGTCCGGGTGATCGGCGCGAAAACGCGCAATCACCGGCGGCAACACGTGGGTCGCCACACTCGAAAACGTACCGATGCAGATTTTGCCGCGCATGAGCCCGCGCATCTCATCCACCCGTCGCTGCAGGCGGCCAAACTCTTCGCATAACGCCTCGACTGCCGGCATGACCTGCTGCCCATCGGCAGAAAGCACTACGCCCTCGCGGCTTCTATCGAGCACTTTAAAGCCCCAGTCGGCCTCGAGATCGGCCACCATGCGGCTCACGCCCGACTGCGAATAGCTCAGCCGCTCGGCGGCGCGCGTAAAACTGCCGGCCCGCACCGTCTCGAGCAGCACCTGCATCTTTTGAATATTCGTTTCCACGGCACCCCTCCACCTTTACATGAGTTTTTGTCATGTTATCCATGCATTATATTCGCTTTTCTTCTAAAGCCAGTTCACCCATAGTGAACATGCTCGAATATAGAGGGGATGTCAGCACATGAACAACGGATTGTTTACGTACTTAGCAGCATTGCTATTGTTTGGCTCCAACGGCATCATCGCCGCTGCCATCGCGCTGCCGAGCTCCGATATCGTACTGTTGCGCACGTTTTTGGGCGCTCTCACCCTTGCCGCCGTCCTCTTCATAACCAAGCGCCATAACCTGCAGGCTCCGTCTCGCCCCCGCGAGGCCGCAGCGCTCATCGTCTCGGGCGCCGCGCTGGGCGCCAGCTGGATTTTCCTGTTCCGCGCCTATCAGACGATCGGCGTTGGTATCTCCTCGCTGTTGTATTACTGTGGCCCCATCATCGTTATGGCCCTCTCCCCGCTCATTTTTGGCGAAAAGCTGACCGGCAGCAAAATCGCCGGCTTTATCGCCGTCGCCTGCGGTGCTTTTCTCATTGCAGCGCAAGGTCTAGGCGGCAATATGCCCATTGCGGGCATCGTCTGTGGAATCGCCTCGGCCTTCTGCTATGCATTGATGGTCATCGCCAGCAAGGGTGCGCCTCACATCGAGGGCCTCGAGAACTCCGCACTCCAAGTGAGCGCCGCCTTTGTGACCGCACTGGCCCTCACGCTCATCACGCAGGGCGCTCCCTCGTTCCTGTCCGCCGGCGTCGCCGCCAGTATTGATTGGCGCGCCGTCGCTATGCTCGGCGTCGTCAACACCGGCATTGGTTGCCTGCTCTACTTTAGCGCCGTCGCCAAGCTGCCCGTCCAGACCGTCGCCGTCGTCGGCTACCTCGAGCCGCTTTCGGCGGTCGTGTTCTCGGCCGCCCTTTTGGGTGAAGCCATAACACCGGTCCGCCTGATGGGCGCCGCGCTTATCATCGGCGGCGCGATTTTTTGCGAACTCGCCGGCAAACGCGCAAACGCCAAGGCTGGCATCGCCCAGATAGCACGTGCTTAAAAGCCCCTGCTTTGAAATGCTACCTGCGTAGATAAATAATCCCCAGCTGAGGATTATTGTCTAAAATAACCCGATGTGCCAAACTGCTCTTGTATGTATAAAGACGGCATAAAGGTCCACTGCTCTTTGCAGAGGCCAGATGTCTAAGGGAGTCCACGTGGCACACAACAAGCTGGAGGCAAGCCTCCAAGGCCAGCACGGGCAGGGCGGGCATGGAGCCATCCCCCTTTCCGCTGGAATGCTGCTCGTAACGCTCGGCGTCGTCTACGGAGACATCGGCACGAGCCCCATGTACACCATGAAATCAATCGTCGCCAACAACGGCGGCATCGGTACCGTCAGCGAGGACATGATCCTGGGCGCGCTTTCGCTCGTCATCTGGACCATGACGCTCGTGACCACGGTCAAGTACGTGGTAATCGCCATGAAGGCCGACAACCACAACGAAGGCGGCATCTTCGCCCTGTTCAGCCTCGTACGCAAGGTGGCACCATGGCTGATTCTGCCCGCCATGATCGGCGGTGCGGCACTGCTTGCCGACGGCATCCTCACCCCCGCCGTCACGGTCACCACAGCCATCGAGGGTCTGCGCACCATCGAATGGGGCCATGCGCTGCTGGGCGACGGCCAGACCAACGTCATCATCATCACCATCATCATTATCTGCGGCCTATTTGCCATGCAGCGCGCCGGTACCTCGTCAATCGGCAAGCTCTTCGGCCCGCTCATGACGCTGTGGTTCCTGTTCCTGGCAGGCGCCGGTCTGTTCAACATGCTCGGCAACCTGTCCATCTTGCGCGCGCTCAACCCCATCCGCGGCATTATGTTCCTGTTCTCGCCCATCAACCATTCGGGCATTATGGTGCTCGGCTTTGTCTTCCTGTCGACAACCGGTGCCGAGGCACTCTACTCGGACATGGGCCACGTGGGCAAGGCAAACATCTATGCATCCTGGCCATTTGTTAAGGCGGCCCTTATCCTCAACTATCTGGGTCAGGGAGCTTGGCTACTCGCCAATAACTCCAACCCCCAGATGCTCGCGATGGATATCGTCAACCCGTTCTATATGATGCTCCCCGAGCCCCTACGCCCCTTTGCCATCGTGCTTTCGGCCGTGGCGGCCATCATCGCCTCACAGGCGCTCATCACCGGCTCGTTCTCGCTGGTATCCGAGGCAACGCGCCTCAACCTTATGCCGCACCTGCGCATCCACTACCCCAGCGACACCAAGGGCCAGCTCTATATTCCGCTCGTCAATAACATCATGTGGGTCGGCTGCATCTTCATCGTGCTGCTGTTCCAAAACTCCGAGCGCATGGAGAGTGCCTACGGCCTCGCCATTACCGTGACCATGCTTATGACCACCACGCTTTTGACGAGCTATATCGCCGGCATTCTCAAGCACAAGCTGGGCGCCTGCGTCTTCGCCCTGCTCTTCGGCGCCATTGAGCTGTGCTTTTTCGCCTCGTGCCTCACCATGTTCTTTGACGGCGGCTATGTGATGATCTTCTTGGCCGCACTGCTGTTTGGCCTTATGTATGTGTGGCGTCGCGGCACCGCCATCGAGCGCACGCAGACGATCCTGCTGCCCGTCTCCAAGTACATCGACCAGCTCAATCGCCTGCGCAATGACGAGACCTATCCCGTGCTCGCCGACAATCTGGTATTTCTCACCAACAGCCCCGACCCGCTCACACTCGACCGCGACGTGCTCTATTCCATCCTGGACAAGCACCCCAAGCGCGCCAAGGCATATTGGTTCATCAACGTGCACGTTACCGACGAACCCTATACGCACGAGTATTCCGTCGAGACCTTTGGCACGGACTTTTTGTTCCGCGTGCGCCTGGACCTGGGCTTTAAGGTCAACCAGCGCGTCAACGCCTATCTGCGTCAGATCGTCGGCGACCTGATGGCATCGGGCGAGCTGCCGCCGCAACATCACACCTACTCCATCTACGAGACGCGCGGCAACGTAGGTGACTTCCGCTTTTGCATGCTGCGCAAGATGCTTGCCCCCGAAACGGACATCAACCGCAATGACCACCGCGTGATGGCCATCAAGTACGCCGTCCGCCGCGCCTGCGGAAGCCCGGCACGCTGGTACGGTCTCGAGAACGCGGCCATCATCATTGAGTACGTACCGCTCTTTGCTCGCATGCGCCCGGCCGTCAAACTTGTGCGCACCCAGGTGCCGCTCGAGGTTCAGATCGAAGAGGCCGAGGAAATGGAGGTCGACATCTTCTCGGACGACTTGGTCAACGGCAACGAGGCCGGCAAGAGCATGAACGTCGATCCCACCGAGCTGCTCGAGAGCGTCGCCGATACGCCCGAACAGCAACTCGACGGACTCGAGAGCAACCAGTTCAACGACGCCAACTTCTAACACGCCACCAGCCATTGGCGACAACGGCCTCGCATCTCATAAGAGGTGCGAGGCCGTTTTATGTCGCAACGAACCAGTGAGCTACGAACGGCGCGGCTCGGGAACCACGAGCCTATCGGGGCTCGCGCCCTCGGCATCCATCAGGCTCACGTAGCGAATCGATGGGTCATCGTAGGTCGCGTAGTAATAATTGCCCGTACGCGCGCTAAAGCATCCGGTGTAGATGGTCTTCTCGAACTTGCCGTCGCCCATCTTGGACGCTCCCTCGATCATCGCCACGCCCTCGAGCGAACGGAACATGCGGACGACGTTTTCGGCCTCGCTGCCCTTTTGCGGGTAATAGGCATTGAGGTAGGCAGCCTTTACAAAACGGCTCGGCGAATAGCAATCGCCCGGAATACCGCGCATGCCGGCACCAGCGCCATAAGGCTTGAGCTCGGCGGCGCGCCATGTCGCCGTCTGCGGAAAATCGCTGGTGGCGGTGATATAGGTGCGCAGGTTTTCCATATGCCACGGGAAAGTCGGCTGGTTGGCAAGGGTATCGACCGGGTCGTCGTATACATGCAGGCCGTCGGCCATCATCTCGACCACGATACTGCGCTGGCTGTCGCCGATAATCCAATGGAGCAGCGACACGCCCAGGCCCTCGCCGGCAGATTTGGCGACAATCACCGTATCGCGCAGCGCAGCCTCGGCCTCGTCGACCGTCGAGAACGTCGCCGCCACCCACAGGGGAAACTCGTAGGCCGCGATATTGGTCTTGCCATCAACCGGCCCCTCGGCATACTCGGCATAGCCGGGAAAGTTGAGCCCCGCCACAGCCAGGCCCGCATCGTTGCCGCAATCGAAAAACATGGGATAGTTCTTGTAATCGATACACATACCGATTACCGCATGCGCCGCCGTCGCATCGTCGATAAACGAGTACGGGATGTGGAACCCGCGGGGCACCACGCGAACCTGCTCGCCGTATCCAAAGCTCCAGTCGAGGTTGCGGCCCAGATACATGTGGCCGGAATTATCGGTAAATCGAATGCTCGTGCACATAGCGCCTCCTAGCTCAATGTTCTTACTAAGGTCATTGTCACCAAACAAAGGAGCGCTAAACAAAAAAGTCCGGACATGACAACAATGTCATACCCGGACTAAAAACGACGAGGTGCGGTGCTTTGGTCCCCTTAGACCAACTTTCCAAGACAGTGATCAATCATGTGCTGGATCATCTGAGCCTCAAAGCCTGCGTAATCGCGGCGGCACTCCTTCATCTTGCCGTCGACGATCTGGTCAAAGGCAACCTTGCACTTGATATAGCGCGTGGACTTGGTGACCTCCTCGTGCGTCAGGCAGCTCTCCTCCATCTTGCTGGCACCCAGGCCAAACACCAGACGGGGGTTGTAGAGCACGTGGGGCTCGCCGGCATCGTCCAGGTAGACGCAAACCTTCTTGGTAACGCCAATCTGGTTAGCGGCAAGGCAGCCGGCATCGTCGAGCGACTTGATGGTATCGATCAGGTCCTGAGCAACCGACTCGTCCTCGACGGTCGCAACCTCGCAACGCTGGGACAGGATAGCCTCGTCGTGGCAAAGCTCTTTAATCATACGTTCCTCCATAGGGGTCGTTGTAACCGCTTAAGTATACGGTACCTACACAATTTCATGCGAAAGATACCGCCCGTCCGTTACAAACCGCCGAACATCAACATGTGAGGAACACCAACTTCACAAAGGCGATATAGTGGGTGGGTTCGTGTCAATCGGCCTAAACTCGGGGCCGAACAAGGAAAGGGTATGCATGGACGAACTTTTTCACGTCAGTGAGCGCAAGTCCACAATCGGGACCGAACTTCGCGCTGGACTGACAACATTCCTGGCGATGGCCTACATCATCGCCGTCAACCCCGCAGTGCTCTCGGGCGCCGGCATCGATGCGGGAGCGCTCGCCTGCGCCACTTGCCTGGGCGCCGGCATCATGACCATCTGCATGGGCATCTTCGCCAACCGTCCGCTCGCATGCGCGTCGGGCCTGGGCATCAACGCCATGATTGCGGGCATCACCACCACCATGTGCGGCGGTGACTGGCACGTGGCCATGAGCGTCATCTTCCTCGAGGGTGTCGTCATCTTGCTGCTCGTCCTTTGCGGCCTGCGCGAGGCCATTATGGACGCCATCCCCGTGGTTCTGCGCCACGCTATCTCGGTGGGCCTGGGTCTGTTCATCGCCATGATCGGCCTGTGCGACGCCGGCATTATCACCGCTGGCGCCGGTACACTCGTCGGTCTGGGCGACATCACCTCCCCCACCTTTATCGTCGGCATCATCTCCATCGTCGTGACGGTTGCCCTGGCCTCCCGCAACGTGCCGGGCTCGCTGCTCATCGGTATCATCGTCGCCGTTATCGCCGGCATCCCGCTGGGCGTCACCCATGCGCCCGAGGGCCTCATCGCACCGCTCGACTTCTCGACCTTCGGCGCCCCGTTTGCCAGCACTGCCGACGGCAACCTTGCCATCGTGAAGGTCCTGACCGACCCGATGCTGCTCGTCGTTGCCTTCTCGCTGCTCATGAGCGACTTCTTCGACACCATGGGCACCGCGATGGCCGTCGCCAAGCAGGGCGAGTTCTTGACCGAGGACGGCAATGTCGAGGACATCCGTCCCATCCTGGTCGTCGACTCCGTGGCCGCTGCTGCCGGTGGCTTTATGGGCGTCTCCTCCATCACCACCTTCGTCGAGTCCACCTCTGGCGCTGCCGACGGTGGCCGCACGGGCCTCACCTCCGTCACCACCGGCGTGCTGTTCATTCTCGCCGCGTTCTTCTCCCCCATCGTCACCATCGTTTCCAGCGCCGCCACCTGCGGTGCTCTGGTCTACGTCGGTTACCTCATGATGAGCGAGGCCTCCGAGATCGACTGGTCCGACGTGTCGCAGGGTTTCCCGGCGTTCATGATTGTCGCCGGCGTGCCCTTCACCTACTCCATCTCTGCCGGCATTGGCCTGGGCTTTATCGCCTACGTGATCGTCGCGCTCTTTAAGGGCGAGGCCTCCAAGATCAAGCCGCTCATGTGGATCGCAGCCCTCGCCTTCCTCGTCTACTTCTTTGTAGCGTAGGCGCAAGATTCGCAATACCAAACAGCAAAGCGCGGAGTCGCATCGAGCGGCTCCGCGCTTTGCTTTTAAAGCCAGGCACCACACGGACACGCGATGTATTGCTTCGCAAGTTTTGGACGTTTTGCTCTCCAAACGGCACTACCGACGGCTACATCCTGCAGATATGCTGGATATAACCGCATAGGCCCTATGAGGATGGGAGTAACCATGGCCGCCTTGTTCACGACCCCCAAGCGCAATGACAAAACCTCTGGAGCCCATTTTGTCGAGCCCGACCTGCGCCGTCGCACGCTGCTCGCACACGGCAGCTGGCGCCGCGTGACGCGCCGCATCGTTGTAGGCGCCGTATGCGCGCTTACGGTAAGCTCGCTGCTCATGCCGAGCATCTCGCTCGCAGCCGAGTGGGTGGACGTTGGCGGCGTCCGCCACGAAGCGGCCGCGGGCCCCACGGGAGACGCCGCCGGTACCTGGTCATGGGATGGCGCCGATGACATGAAGCTCAACGGCTATAACGGCGGCGCGATCGAGGCAGCGGGCAAGCTCAACGTGAGCTACGAGGGCAACAACACCGTCACTAACGACGACGGCCGCGGCATCAAGGTTAAGGATGGCGCGAACGAGAACGCCGAGCTTAATATTCAGGGCGACGCGTCCAGCACGCTCAACGTGACATCTTCTCGTGACGCCATCACTTCCGTCGGCAACATCAACATCGACGGCGCTGGCACTGTCAACGCCACGAGCACCGAGCACGATGCCATCGATGCCGGGGGCGATGTCACCATCAAGGGCTCGGGAAACGTTAACGCCACGGGCGATTCGGATGGCATCAGGGCCGACGGCAACATCACGATCGACAACAGCGGAACCGTCACCGCCAAGGCCACCGAGGATCAGGGTATCGATGCTAACGAGAACCTCATCATAAAGGGCGGCGGCAAGGTAGAGGCAAGCTCTATCGAGGACAATGCGATTTGGGCCGACGGCAGTATCGAGATCTCGGGTGGCAGCCAGGTCAAGGCAAGCTCCGAGGAAGACGCCGCCATCGACGGTAAAAACAGCCTCACGGTCACGAACGCTTCCCTCAACGCAAGTGGCGTTGGGTATGGCATCTATGTCTACAAGGGCATCACGCTCGATGGCGCGACCGTGACGATCCGCGCAAGCTCAGATGGCGGGGAAGTCAGCGCACTCTTCACCGATGAGGACGACATCGTCATCAAGAACGGCTCGACTGTGGATGCGCTCGCAGAAGGCAGGTTCTCGGTTGCAATCTCCACCAGTAATTTCTACTCCGGCGAAGCGGGTGGCCATATCTACATCAGCGACTCCGTTGTCAAGGCCATAGCCCGCTATGCCGAGACCGGCGGCGATGGCCCCGACCACTACAGTGGAGACCAGGATGGCGAGATCGCCCCTGAGCGCAGGGGCGTGAACTTCGGCATCTTTGCCCGGACCAAGGAGGGCATCACGCCCGCGACCATCTCGATTGTCCGCAGTAAGGTCACGGCCGAGGGAGACACGGCGGCTATCTTTGCGCTTGCCATGAGCGCGGACGGCGAGGCGATCGGCACCATCGAGATCGAAGGAGCTCCCATCCAGACGCCCACAGGCGGCAAGATCATTGGCTATCGCAACAAGGAAGAACTCGACGACGGCATCTTCTACGCGGTGGGTCAAACCATCGGCACGGGCGACGCTGTGATCGACTCCCCCTATAACGAAGCAGTCGCCAAGAGCACGGCCATCGTGCCTCCCGAGGAGACCAAGCCCGAGGAAAAGCCCGGCGAGACCAAGCCCGAGGGCTCCAAGTCCGAGGGCACGAAGACGACCAAGACCGTTGCAGTTGCAGCCACGGGAGCCAAAACCACCGGCATCCTCGCCGCAACCGGCGACACCTCGAGCGCGGCCATCATAGCGACCGCCCTTGCAGGAACGGCCACCATCGCCGCAGGCGCCCTGGCGAGTCGCAAACGCTCGTAAACACTTTTTCGCACGGGACGGGTGGATCGCGGCCCTTGCCTTCCTCGTCTACTTCTTCGTAGCGCAAGGGCAAGGCTGCAAAAGCTGAACAATAAAGCGCGGAGTCGCCATGCGGCCCCGCGCTTTTCTTTTAGCGCCGGTCCCTGCGCCGGCGTGCGGCCTATTTCTCCCCCCCATTTTGGCCATTTTGCCCTCCAAACGGCACTACCGCCGGCAACATCCAGCAGATACG
This sequence comes from Collinsella sp. AM23-17, assembly GCF_003470945.1. Lineage (NCBI taxonomy): Bacteria > Bacillati > Actinomycetota > Coriobacteriia > Coriobacteriales > Coriobacteriaceae > Collinsella > Collinsella sp. AM23-17. The sequence goes on from NZ_QRHU01000008.1 coordinate 87,602, forward strand.
CTGAATCTAGTCGTATAGGCCCTATGAGAACGGGAGCAACCATGGCAGCCTTGTTCACGACCCCCAAACGCAATGACGCTACCGCCGGAACCCATGTTGCCGAACCCGACGTCCGCCGTCGCATAGGACTCGCGCACGGCAGCTGGCGCCGCGTGACGCGCCGCATCGTCGTGGGAGCCGTATGCGCGCTCACGGTAAGCTCGCTGCTCATGCCGAGCGTCTCGCTCGCAGCGGAATGGGTCAAGGTCGGCGGCAACAAGTACAACACCGCGGCGAGCGACGAAGCCGGTACCTGGTCGTGGGACGGCGCCGACGGCTTGAAGCTCAACAACTATAACGGCGGCGAGATCCAGGCCGCAGGCAAGCTCAACGTGAATTACTCGGGAAACAACATCGTCACTGCCGACTGGATCGAAGGCATCAAGGCTTCTCATGGCAAGAATGAGAACGCCGAGCTCAATATCCAAGGCGACGCGGGCAGCACGCTCAGCGTGACATCTACTGAGGACGCTATCCTCTCCACGGGTAATATCAACATCGACGGAGCCGGATCCGTCAACGCCACGAGCACTGGGCTTGATGCCATCAATGCCGGGGGTGATCTCGCTATCAAAGGTTCGGGCAACGTCAACGCCACGGGTGCATCGGATGGCATCAGGGCAAACGGCAATATCACGATTGACGACAACGGAGCCGTCGCCGCCAGGGCTACCAAGGACAAGGGTATTGGAACCGACAAGAACCTCACCATCAAGGGTGGCGGGACGGTCGAGGCAAGCTCCGAGAAAGACGCTGCCGTCGAGGCCAAGGGCAGCCTCGCAGCCACAAACGCCTCCCTCAACGTAAACGGTGTTGAATATGGCGTCTATGCCCACAAGGGCATCACGCTCGATCATGCAAACGTGACAGTCCGTGCAAGTAAAGGCAGATACGGTGGCGCCATTGCCCTCTTCACCTACCAAGACGATATCGTCGTCAAGAACGGCTCCACCGTGGACGCGCTTGCGGAAGGCGAGGTTTCGGCTGCATTCTCCACCAGAAACGATCGACCCAACGAGAAGGGTGGCCACATCTACATCAGCGACTCCGTTGTCAAGGCCATAGCCCGCTATGTCGAGAACGGCGACGGCCCCATCCCCTACAGCGAAAACCAAGATGGCGAGACGAGGCGCGAACCCCAAGGCGAGAACATCGGCATCATCGCCCAGACCAGCGAGGGCGTCACACCCGCAGTCATCTCGATCATCCGCAGCAAGGTAACGGTCGAAGGAGATACAGCGGCAATCTTTGCCCGTGCCATGAGCGCTGACGGCAAGACAATCGGCACCATCAAGATTGAGAACGCCGCCATCCAGACGCCCGAAGGCGGCAAGGTCATTGACTATCGCAAGCTCCGTGACGGCATCTACGAAGCAGGCCAAGCCATCGGCACGGGCGACGCCACGGTCGACTCCCTCTATATCAAAGCAGTCGCCAAAAGCACGACCATCGCACCTCCCGAGGTAGCCAAGCCGGAAGACCCCAAGCCCGACGAGACCAAGCAGAACCCCAAGCCTGAGGGCTCAAAGCCGACCAAGGCCGTTGCGGCTTCAACCACGAAAGCCAAGACTACCGGCGTGCTCGCGGCAACCGGCGACACCTCGGGTGCGGCCATCGTGGCAACCGTCCTTGCGGGAACAGCCGCTATCGCCGCAGGCACCATGGCGAGCCGTAAGCGCTCTTAGACGCCTCTGCGCACATGGCAGCTCCCGCGAAGGCCCCGAGCCCCAGCACCGTTTAACAACGCCACCGCCGAGCTCCCCTCCAGCGGTGGCGTTTTCCATATGCGTCCGCAGGGGATGCCCGAGATTGTCTTTGGTCTAGCCCAACCGGCATACGCTGGCGTGCGACAATTGGAGCTGCCGATATCACAACACTGAGAGAAGCCCGTCATGGGAGCGCATCAAAAGCAGATAACCGTTTATTCGAATCATACGGAAAGCGCGCCTGTCATCTACCTTCCTGTGGTCGTGGGCGACGGCAGCGAGGTTTATAAGTGTTGCCGAGAGCTCGACTGTCCGCCATTCGCCCTCGTCACCATTGGCGGGCTCGATTGGAATCGCGAGCTGAGCCCCTGGGCATGCGACGGGACCGTACGCGATGCCGAGCCTTTCGGCGGCCAAGCTGCCGGTTTTCTTGATGAGCTGCTGAATCAGATAATCCCCCAGGTCGAGTCATCGCTTCCTCAGCCGCCCACCTGGCGTGGCATTGCCGGTTACTCGCTCGCGGGCCTCTTCGCACTCTGGTCCCTCTGGCAAACCGACGCATTTGACCGCGCCGCGAGCGCATCGGGGTCGCTATGGTTTCCCGACTTTGTCGATCGCGCCAGCACGGCGCCATTTGCCGGCAGCCCGCAGGCTGTCTATCTGTCGCTCGGTAAAAAGGAGACCAAGACTCCCAACCGCATGATGCGGCACGTACTCGACGATACGCGCGCAATGGAAAAGCTGCTCGGCGAACGTGGTATTCCCACGACGCTGGAGCTCAACCCCGGCAATCACTTTTCCCAGACCGACTTGCGCATGGCCCGCGGCATCCACTGGATACTGACGCATTAAAAATGGTGCCCACGCGCATATACGCATGGGCACCATATCTTGTTTTAGCTGGACGCAGTTGTTACTCAGCAGCCTCCTCAAGCTCGGAGACGTCAAACTCAAAGTCGTTACCCGGCAGGATGGCGTTGAGCACGATGCCCACCAGCGAGCCCACGGCAAGGCCGGAAAGCGAAATCGTCACGCCGCCCAGCTCAAGCACGATGGCGCCGGCGGTGCTGTACGCAATGCCGAGCGAAAGCACGAGCACCAGGGCGGCCACCAGCACGTTGCGGTTGTTTTGGAAATCGACCTGGTTCTCGATGAGGTTGCGGACGCCCACGGCGCTGATCATGCCATAGAGCACGAGCGACACGCCGCCGATTACACACGCCGGCATGGCCGCAATGACAGCCGCGAACTTGGGGCAGAACGAGAGCACAATGGCACAACATGCGGCAATGCGAATCACGCGCGGGTCAAACACACGCGTTAGGGCAAGCACACCGGTGTTCTCGCCATAGGTGGTGTTAGCCGGAGCGCCAAAGAGCGATGCGAGAATGGTCGCCAGGCCGTCGCCAAGCAGCGTGCGATGCAGGCCAGGATCGGCGATGTAGTTACGCTCGCAAGTGGAGCCGATAGCCGAGATGTCACCGATATGCTCGATCATGGTCGCAAAGGCCAGCGGCATAATGGTGATGATGGCCGTCGTGGCAAGACCGCTATCGAACTGCGGGCCAAAGAGCGCAAACACGGTGTTATCCCACACGACGGGCAAGCCAACCCAGGGAGCGGCTGCGACGCCCGAGAAATCAACCTCGCCGAGCGCAGTCGCAACGGCATAGCTCACCACAACGCCCAGCAGAATCGGCACGATCTTGACCATGCCACGGCCCCAGATGTTGCAGATGACGATCACCGCCACAGCGACAACGGCAACAAGCCAATTGGTCTGGCAGTTGGCGATGGCAGAGCTTGCCAAGATCAGGCCGATGGAAATGACGATGGGGCCAGTCACTACCGGCGGGAAGAAGCGCATAACGCGCTTGGCACCAAACGCGCGAAACAGGGCCGCCAGCACCGGATAGAGCAGGCCGGCACAGGCTACACCTAGGCAGGCGTAGGGCAAAAGCTCGGCCTCGCCGTTGGGCGCGATGGCGGCATAGCCCGCGATAAAGGCAAACGAAGATCCCAAAAACGCTGGCACCTTGCCGCGCGATAGGAAGTGGAAGAGCAGCGTGCCCAGGCCGGCAAACAAAAGGGTCGCCGACACCGAGAGACCGGTGAGCACGGGTACGAGCACCGTGGCACCGAACATCGCGAATAGATGCTGCAGACCGAGTAGGAACATGCGCGGGCGACCGAGCGACGACGCATCGTAGATGGCATCGGCGACGGCGGGCGTCGAGGATTGGGACATGGATGTCCTTTCATAATGGAAGGGCGCCCGGGCATATCGGATTACCTGCCCGAACGATACGATCCGAACCATTGTACGCGATGCATGCCGCTCCGACCACGACGCCCCTGCGAACGGCAGCACTACTTCCAGATGCGCTCGGCGATGCGTTTGACCAGGGCGATCTTTGCCCACTGCTCGTCCTCGGTCAGCTTGTTGCCAATCTCGCAGCTGGCAAAGCCGCACTGGGGCGACAGGTACAGGTTCTCGAGCGGCACGTACTTTGCGGCTTCGCGGATGCGCTCGACGATGGCGTCCTCGTTCTCGAGCTCTGCCGCCTTGGTGGTTACCAAGCCCAGCACGACCTTCTTGCCGGGAGCGACGTACTTGAGCGGCTCAAAGCCGCCGGCGCGCGGCGTGTCGAACTCCAGATAGAACGCATCGACATTCTCATGTGCGAACAGGTACGGCGCGATGGGATCGTAGCCGCCCTCAAAGGCATAGGTGGAGTGGTAGTTGCCGCGGCACACGTGCGTGTTGACAACCAGATCGTCGGGCTTGCCCTCGATGGCGGCGTTGTTGAGCGCCACGCCCAGCTCGCTCACCCTTTGCAGGTCAACCGGGCTCATGCCAGTCTTGGACACAAAGTCGGTATCGCAATAGATGCCCCAGGTGCAGTCATCAAACTGGATGTTGCGGCAACCCGCTGCGTACAGGTCGGCGATCACCGTGCGATAAGCGGCTGCAATTGCGTCGGCAAGTTCCTCATCGGTCTTATAGACAGCGCGCAGGCTCTCCTGCTGGCCATCGCAGCGGTCGAGCGTAACCTCCGAGAACGTCTGGATCGGCGCCGGAATGGTCTGACGCGCAACCTGACCCTCCCCCTCGAGTGCCTTGACAAACTTAAAGTGCTCGACGAAGGGGTGGTTCTCGCCGCTGATGGGGCCGGTCACCACGGCGGTGTCAGCCGTGGTCTCCTCGTCGTGGAACATATAGCCCGTACGCGAGGTGCGGCGTTCAATGCCGTTGAGCCCCCACATAAAGTCGAGGTGCCAGTAACTGCGACGAAACTCGCCATCGGTAATCACCTGCAGGCCAGCGGCCTTTTGCTTGTCCACCAGGTCGCGAATAGCCTCATCCTCGACGGCCTTAAGCCCCTCGGCATCAAGCGTGCCTGCCGCATAGGCAGCGCGGGCATCCTTTACGGCCTGCGGACGAAGAAAACTGCCGACGATATCGGCACGAAACGGCGCGTTCGGTTGAATCGAAGTGCTCATAGATATCTCCCTTTGCATTGGTTGCTTTACTGGGACAGAGTATGAGCGCTCATATAGCCATCGTAAAATATACGTTTATAACAGTTTGATATAGATGCTTCCTATATCAGTTGGGACTGCCATGAAGAGATTTGACCTGTACAGGACGCAGCAGTCTAGATATGCTGACGGATCGCGTCGATATAGGCTTGACCGTAGCGCGTAAGCGTCGTGTTCTTGCGCGTGATGATGCCGATCTCCATGTACTCATCCACATCGAGCGGAATCGAGATAATGCCGGGGCCGTTGAGTTCGTGGCTAATCACGCCCGAGCACACCGTGTAGCCGTTGAGGCCCATGGCCAAATTGAACAACGTCGCACGGTCGCGCACGCGGATATTCTTGCGACGCTCAAACGTCGAGGTCAGCTCCTCGGAATAGTAAAACGAGTTGTAGCTGCCCTGCTCGTAGGACAGGAACGGGTAGTCTTCCAGATCCTCGAGCGTCACGCTGGAGCGGTCCGCCAGCGGATGGTCGGCACAGACGAAGATATGCGGCGTGGCACAGAAGAGCCCTTCGAACACGAGCTCGTTGGCCGCCAGCATGCGCTCGATAACCTCGCGGTTGTGCTCGGACAGATACAGGATGCCCAGCTCGCTTTTCATGTGCGCGACATCCTCGATAATCTCGTGGGTCTGCTCCTCGCGTAGGGTAAAGTCATAGCGCGCGGCATCGAACTCACGGATCACATCGACAAACGCGTTGACGGCAAAGGAATAATGCTGGCAGCTCACACTAAAGTGCGGCACCTGCTCGGACGCGCCCTTGTACTTGCCTTCGAGCAGATCCGCCTGATCGAGCACCTGGCGCGCGTAGCCCAAGAAGGTCTCGCCCTCCTCGGACACAATGACACCCTTGTTGGTGCGCTCAAAGATGTGCACACCCATCTCGTTTTCGAGATCGCGGATCGACGCGGTAATCGAAGGCTGCGACACAAAGAGCCGGCGCGAGGCCTCGGTGATGCTGCCGCATTCGGCAACTTTGACGACATACCTGAGCTGTTGAAGCTTCATGATGGCCTCCCTAGACGTCCGCGAAACCCGAACCCGCCGCATCTGCCTGACGCATAAACGACGGCATCTCCCCCGTCGCGGCGCAGGCGGCAATCTGATGCAGAGCCCCGGCAACCGCATCGTCTGCCGCAGCGCCGATATGCCAGCGCGCGGCAGCCGTGACGGCCTCGTTGGCATTGGCGACTGCAACGGAGTTGGGGACGGCACCGATCATGGGCAGGTCGTTATCGGAATCGCCAAATACGGCCACCTCGTCGGACGTCAGGTCCAAAGCGCGCGCCAGCTCCAGCGCAGCGCAACCCTTGTCCCAACCTGCTGGAAGAATGTCGAACAGGCGCACACGATTGTTGGGAAACACAAGCGAGAGTTCCGGCACCTCAGCGGCAACGCGCTCGCGGAGCTCCGCGAGCTCCTCACGCGAACGAGCACTCCAGATATTCGCCTTGAACACCGACGCGTCATCGACGACAGGACGGCACGGGGCCTCTTCGCCCTTGAGCCATGCGTTGCCGCCCGACTCCATGGCGCGGCGCACACGCTCGGGGTCGCTCGTCACACAATAGGCATCGTTATTCCAAAAGTCATCGCCTAAGCTGTAGACCTTCAGATAGGTATCGTCGGTTTCTTCTTCCAGATAGGCGGCCAAACGCATGAGTGCGTCGCTATCGGTCGCATGCGAGGCTACCACCTCGCCGTCCACAAACATGACCTGGCCGTTGCAGAACGCGCCGGTCGAGAAGCACTCGGCGCGATTGCGGAACATCCAGCCCATCGCGGAGGGCTGGCGACCCGAAACCGGGCCAAAGTGCAGACCCGCCGCCTGCATGGCATGAATGCCCTCGATGGCGTAGTCGCTGGCGCCGTCATGCCCGGCTGGAATCAGCGTATCGTCCATATCGGTCAGCACAAGTTTAATCATAAGGCCCCCTCGGTCATTCTTAATCCCGTCTATTGTACCGACCTGCCAAAAAGAGACAGGTTTATATTGGCAGGTTTTATCTGGGAAAACGCAAAGCCCCAGTTGTTACCTGCCAAAATAAACCTGTCCCTTATTGGCAGGTGCGCTAGTATAGGGAACAACAGATTCGATGCGGGAGTGCCGGCGGTGCAAACCACAAGGCTGAGAGGGCATAGGGCCCAATCCTTTGAACCTGTCAGTTAATGCTGGCGTAGGGAGCATGCCGCCTTTACAGGGGCGCTGTCTATGCACAGCGCCCCTTTTCTATGCCAAGGAGGCATGTGCAGTGATCGATTCGGAACAGCTTAAGCAAAATGTGGTCAAGGCCGTGGAGAAGATTCGCGCCACCAATCCCATGGCGGGCTCCATCACCAACACGGTGACGATTGACTTTGTCGCCAACGCGCAGCTCGCCGTGGGCGGATCGGCCGCCATGGTCTATCTGCCCGACGAGGGCGAGGCGCTCGTTGCCGGCGGCGGCGCCATCTATCTGAACATGGGCACACTCTTCCCCATCTACGAGCAGACGATTCCCCGCGCGGCCAAGGCGGCACACGACGCCGGCAAGCCCTGGGTGCTCGATCCGGTGGGCCTGGGCATCGGCAGCCTGCGCACCCAACTGGTAAACGAACTCAAGCAGTACAAACCCGCCATCGTGCGCGGCAATGCCTCCGAGATTATCGCGCTCGCCGGCCTGTGGGGCCTTGAGGGCGAAGCGGCCGATCTGAGTCGCGTGCGCGGTGTCGATACCACCGACACGGTAGACGCCGCCCGCGGCGCCGCCGTGGCGCTCGCCCGCTACACCGGCGGCGCCGTTGTGGTCTCGGGCGAAGTCGACCTGATTACCGACGGCACGACCGTGGCCAAGTCCCACGGCGGCAGCCCGCTCATGTCCAAAATCACCGGCTGCGGTTGCTCGCAGGGCGGTGTGCTGGCTGTGTACGCCTGCGCTGCCGATCCGTTTACGGCAGCCATCTGTGGCACCGCCGTCTACAACGTTGCCGGCACGCGTGCCGCCGCTGTCGCCGATGCCCCGGCAAGCTTTAAGGTCGCCTTTATCGACGAGCTCTATCGCGCAACCGCCCAGGACATCGCCGATAACCAACTCGAGCTCGAGGAGGCATAAGGCATGTCCGAGCCCGCAACCAATGCCGGTATGAACACGCTCGTCGCCGTAGCCATCGCCCCGTGCGGCACCGGCGACGAGCTGTCCGCCGAGGTCGCCGAGGTCGTACGCGTCATTCGCGAGAGCGGCCTTCCCAACCGCACCACCTCGATGTTCACCGAGATCGAGGGTGACTGGGACGAAGTCATGCAGGTCGTGCGCGACGCAACCTTTGTGTTGGCGAGCAAGGGCATCCGCACCGAAGTCGTGCTCAAGGCCGATATTCGACCCGGATTTACCGACACCATGACTGGCAAGCTCGAGCGCATGGAAGCGCAGATCAAAAAGCAGGAGGAAGCACAGTGAGCATCCGCGACAACCTTGATATCTCGGCCTATCTGGTACTCGGCCCCGAAAACACCCTCGGACGCCCCGTGGGCGATGTGGTGGCCCAGGCGCTCGACGCCGGCTTTACCTGCATTCAGGTGCGTTCCAAGGTGGCAAGCGCCCGCGAGATCATCGCACTGACGGGCGATACCGCGCAGGCCATCGCTCAGGCCGGCAAAACCGGGCAGGTCGCGCTGCTGATCGACGACCGCCTTGACTGCGTACTTGCCGCACGCGAGCAGGGTATTGCCGTCGACGGCGTGCATGTTGGCCAGAGCGACATCCCCGTCGAGGTCTGCCGCAATCTTTTGGGCCCCGATGCCATCGTGGGTCTTTCGGCCCGCTGCGAGGAGATGCTCGAGTACGTCAAGACCGCCGACATGAGCCTGGTCGATTACCTGGGCGTAGGCCCGCTCCACGAGACCGAAACCAAGCGCGACTGCGGACGTGCGGCCGACGGCTCCATCATCACCAAGAGCTTTGAGGACCTGGCCGCCCTCCATGCGGCAAGCCCCGTCCCCATTGTGGTGGGCGGCGGCGTCAAGACGGCCGATCTGCCGCAACTCAAGTCCACCGGCGTCGACGGCTTCTTTGTGGTGAGCGCCGTCTGCAGCGCCGACGACCCCTACGCCGCAGCCGAGGAGCTCGTCGATACCTGGCAGCAAGCATAGACCTATGCCGAGCAGCTGCTCCGCAGCCTCATATCTTCAAGAGCGGAAAGCGCATCCCAGTTTGGACGTCCATTCTGGGACGCGCTTTCCGCATAGAGGACCAGCGGGAAACTGCGTCCCAGTCTGAACGCTGATTACGGGATGCAGTTTCCGGCGTAGTCCCTACCCCGCCAGATACGCTTCCAGCGCGGGCAACGTCGTCTCCGCATCACGACGACCGACCTGATAGATGCGCTCGAGCTCATCGGGCTCGCGGCACAGCGACGGCACCTTCACCGATTCGCTGGGCCGCACCACAAAGATCTCGCCGGCAGCCTCGCGACGCGCCAGGTCATCGAGCGTGGCATTGTAGACCTCGTGCCGATGCTCAAGCGCCGCAACAAACTCCGGATAGTGACGATACACGCGACGCAGCATAGGCATCACGCTATTGGGCTGCTTTACAAAGCCCGCCGGCTGCGTCAGCACCACCACGTTGCGGTCATAGCCTTGCTCAAACAGCCAAGCGCTGGGAATGGAATCGGCAACACCGCCATCCAAGTACTTACGACCCTCGATGGCAACAGGACGCGTCGCCACGGGAATCGCCGACGACGCCCGGATCCACTCAATATCGCGCTCGTCGCCATAGGGCAGGTCATGGTAGACGGCCTGCCCCGTCTTAAGATCGGTACATACGCACGTAAACCGCATGGGGCAGGCGCGATATGCCTCCAGATCGATGGGATCGCGCTCGATGGGTACCTCATGATAGGCAAACTCGGCATTGAACATATCGCCGGTTCGCAACCAGCTCGTCACGCTCGCATAGCGCTTGTCGGCGCAATAGGCCTTGTTGTAGCGAATGGCGCGGCCGATCTGGCGCGATTTAAAGTTGTAGCCAAACGCCGCGCCCGCCGAGACACCCACCATATGGTCGCAGGTTAAGCCGTGCTCCATCCATACGTCGAGCACGCCCGCCGTATACATACCGCGGTAGCCGCCTCCCTCGAGCGCAAGTCCCACCGTGGGCGTCGTATCTGGCTGTGCCATGCGACCATCTCCGTTCCTGCGTTTTAAAACGAAACAAGTATACCCGTCAACATATATCGTCTCAGTTGCATTTTCTTCAAACATCGCATCATTGCGCTACCGTTTGGCGAATAATAGCCACCCGCGGCAGAGACACCCATATACAATCCTATACTGTTATTTTTACTTAGCAGGTATTGGCAGAGAACACTGGCCGACAAATAAACCCAATGACGCAGCAAGGCAGGGGCCTGGATACACGCAAAACGTGAGTAACAACGCGCGTACACAACGAGCTCGCCCGACGCGATCCACCCCGACCTCAGAAAGCCGCTTACAGCATGGACACTGACAGCAATTACACCGAAACGCTCGAAAAGACCGTCCGTGACCTTCTCGAGCGTCAGGAGGATCTGATCAGGACCGCCTTTACCGACCAGCTCACCGGACTTGGCAACCGCGGCGGCTTTGCCCGTTCCTTAGAGGAAATCTGGGAACAGGAACTGCCCGTGACCATGGCTTTTATCGACATCGATAACCTTAAGCACTGCAACGACATCTTTGGACATGACGCAGGTAACCGCTATATCTTGCAGGTAAGCCTCTATCTCAAGCTGTATATGAAGGTAGACGAGGCGGCATTTCGTCTGGGAGGCGACGAGTTTGCCATCCTATCTACGATTGCAACCGAGGACGACCTCGCCAAACGTCTGGAACACTGCCGAGAGGTCCTGCTCAAGAATAACGATTCCGAGATGCCCCACTCGTTGCTTTTTTGCTTCCATTAAATCTTCCTTACTATATTCCATTGTTACCCTCCATAACTTCTGATTGTTGCCGTCTTGACGATTATGTATCTTTACATTACCTTCTGAAACATATGGCGCACCTTGTCCAGGCGGCTGTTTGGACGGCGGGGCTGGATGACCGGCTGACCGACAGCGGCCTGATATCCTTTCAGCTCTGTAAGGCATACGCTCCGCCCGTTGGTGTAAAAGGCCAGATCAGTACGGTATGCCTGTATACAGCGGGCGGGAATCTCGCCAGTAATGACAACTTCATCCTTTTTTACCTGGGCCGTTTCGATGGTGGCACAGTATTTCGGTGCATCATGATAAGCCCTGGAAAGGTATTCCTGGGGCGCATAGAGGATGAAGGAGAGATAAGGTTCCAGCAGCTGCGTCCCCGATTCCTTCAATGCCTGTTCCAATACAATCGGGGCCAATGAGCGGAAGTCCGCCGGCGTGCTGACCGGACTGTAATAAAGCCCGTATTCAAAGCAAATCTTACAGTCCGTTACGTTCCAGCCGAACAAGCCCTGCTCCAGCCCGTAACGGATACCATCCCTGACAGCGTTTTGAAAACTCTGGTTCAAGTATCCCAGCGAAACCCGGCTCTCGTATTGTACACCGGAGCCAAGCGAGAGTGGTGTAACAGACAGTCCTATGGATGCCCAAAACGGGTTGGGCGGCACCTCGATATGGATGGTGTGGCTGGCTGCTTTGAGCGGCCGCTCCATATAAATGACGGAGGGTTCCTTTACCACTGTTTCAAGCTTGTATTTTTCCGACAGCAAAGCGGAAACAACCTCCAACTGCACCCGGCCCAAAAAAGAAACAATGATCTCATGGGTGATGGAATCCACTTCGCAACGCAAAAGCGGGTCAGTATCCGCAAGTTGCGTAAGAGCGTCCAGCAGCCGTTCTCTTTGCGCTGCCGTTTTCGGCGCAATCGTCGTCCGCAGCATGGGGAGGGGGTCCTCGCGCCACCTTTTACGAGGGAGCCGGGTTTGGTCCCCTAATACATCGTTTAACCTCACGCTGTCGCTGGGAAGGATAACAATTTCACCCGGATAAGCGGTGTCTGTCCGAACAATTTCCCCTTTGGATGGAATACGCATCTCTGTGATTTTCAGCTTTTCTCTCCCGGCCAGGGCCACCGTATCCCGCAGGCGCAGCGTTCCGCTGTATAGCCGTAGATAGACACGCCGCTGGCCGCAATCTGTATACTCCACCTTGAAAACGCTGCCGCATAGGGCGGCGCTCCCCTGTTCCCCAATCGGTTGGAACAGCCCTGTCACCGCATCCATCAACGGTTGAATGCCAAGGCCCTTTTTGGCGCTGCCATAATAGACCGGGAACAGGGAGGCGTCTTGAACCCGCCGCTGTTCCTCCCGCACAAGTTTTTCCCGGCTGATTGGTTCTCCTGCGATATACTTTTCCAATAATTTATCGTTATTTTCGATGACCGCATCCCATGCTTCTATGTCGGTATTTTCCTCCAGGACTATTTCCGGGGACAGCGACACCGTCTGCTTGATGATAATATCGGCGGAGAGCTTATCCCGAACAGACTGAACCACGCTCTGCAAATCAACGCCAGCCTGGTCGATCTTGTTGATAAAGATAACGGTGGGAATGTTCATTTTCCGCAGGGCATGGAACAGAATACGGGTCTGGGCCTGCACGCCATCTTTAGCGGAGATCACCAAGATGGCCCCATCTAAAACAGCCAAAGAGCGGTACACCTCCGCCAAAAAATCCATGTGGCCGGGCGTATCCACAATGTTGACTTTACATCTGTGCCACTGGAAGGAAGTGACTGCCGCTTGAATGGTAATCCCACGCTGCCGCTCCAAAAACATGGTGTCCGTCCTCGTTGTCCCTTTTTCGACGCTCCCCGGTTCTGAAATGGCTCCGCTGGCATATAGCAGGCTCTCCGTCAAGGTCGTCTTTCCAGCGTCTACATGGGCAAGAATTCCAATATTGATTATTTTCATGTGATTGTCCTCCCTTTACTGCCCCGAAGGGCATAAAAATCCCCAGCAGTAAAATACTTTTACCACTGGGGATGATAATTTGCGGACATACACATATGCAGCATACACCTGTTTGTGAGTGCTGTTTTTGGGGATATGTCAAAATTGATAAGGCAAAAGTATTCTTAAATTGGGTACAAAAAACTAAGCCCCTACAAAATGGACTATCATAATCCTTTGTTCCCACTATTTGATTATAGTTTTATTTAAGAATACCTTGCCGCATATTTTTTACTCCTTTTCTGGACTTGAATTATTATATCACATCAGTTTTAGGAAAACAAGTATCTAAAAGAAATTTTTCTTCCCCTTATATGTAACCCTTGAATGGCAACTTCATCCGAACACTTCCCACATTC
>NZ_QRHU01000009.1:0-89048 GCF_003470945.1 Collinsella sp. AM23-17
GTACATGTACGGATGAATGTGGGAAGTGTTCGGATGAAGTTGCCATTCAAGGGCGAGTATAGCTACGGCAGCGTTATCTTAGGCGAAAGTGCCAAAGCACGTGAGGGTGTCGAGCTCCTCGGCAAGATCATCGACGAGCAGGGCGCCAACGGCAACGATCAGATTATCATCGCCGACAGCAACGAGACTTGGCTGTTTGCCGCACTTTCCGGCCACCAGTGGATCGCCATGAAGCTCGCCGATGACGTCGCCTCACTCAACCCCAACATCGGCGGACTCAATTACGATGTCAACCTTGATGACACCGAGAACTGCCTCCACTCCGAGGGCATCCAGACCATGCCCGAGAAAAATGGCTTCGCCGAGTACACCGACGGCAAGTTCGACGTTGCCAAGACCTATGGCAAAAGCGTCGCCGATTCCGGCGTTCATCAGTGGACTCGCTATGTCCAGGGCCGCGATTACTTCATGGCCCCGTTGACCAAGGGCGCGGATTACGACATCGTCACGGTTAAACCGAAAAAAGGCCCCGACCAAATCGGGGCCATGGTCAGCGAGATCCAGCCCCTGTTCTTCCAGCCCGGCAAGTCCGACTGGAACACCTTTGAGATGATCCGTGCATTTGGCAACCGCGGCGAAAATGTCCCCGGCCTCAACGCCAACACCGACGGTGTCTACGCCATCGGCACCGAAAGAAGCACCGAGACCAACCTCTTCCAGATCCGTCAGGACATGGACCCCGAGATCGCGACCATTCAGTGGGAGATGCTCTCCCGCGCCGCCTACTCCGTCGCTATTCCTCTGTACTCTGCACTGCTCACCGAGGTCAGCCCCTACTTCAGCAATCAGGATGTCTCCTACGATCACTGCGAAGAGACGGACATCGTGAACAACGAGGAGCCCGAGAACTCCATCAACTACGTCCTCATGGACATTAGTTCCCTCTGCTACGAGCACCGCGAGCAGCTCGGCACCGGCGTTCGCGCCTACCTCGACGCTCTCCAGAACGAGCTCATCGAACAGAACCTTGAGGTCGATGCTGCTATGCAGGCCGAGACCACCACTGAGGGCCGCACCGCCCTGGCAAACAAGGCCGGCAAGGCTGCCACTGAGAACACCTACGTCAAGTGCAAGGCCCTGCTCCAGGAGATGCGCGCTTATCTGAAGGCTGAGGATTTCAGCACGCCCTTCACCCCGAGCGACCTGAACACCGAGACCAACGGCCTCAAGGTGTCCATCACCTACGCCAAGGACGCTCTTGCCACCGACCCGGTAACCCCGGATCAGCCTGGCACCCCCGAGCAGCCTGGTACTCCTGAGCAGCCCGGTACCCCCGAGCAGCCCGCTAAGCCCGAGCAGCCCGCTAAGCCCGAGCAGCCCACCACCAAGCCCGAGAAGCCTGGCAAGTCCGACACCACGACCACAGTAACCACCAACAAGACGAACACCAAGGGCGGCCTGCCCACCACTGGCGATCGTTTTGATGGCCGCATGGTGGCCGCATTCGCCATCGCTGGCGTTGCCGTCATCTCCGCAGGCGGTTACTTCCTCTACCGTCGCAATAAGGAGTAACGTCTTAGCTGAGCGGGCGAGGCAGCAATGGCAGCCTCGCCCGCTTAACCCGCCTTTTTGGCCGACGGGAAACCCACGGGAAACCCGCCTGAAATCTTTTTAAAAAAGATTTCCCCGCACACACTTCGCTGTGCTATAGTGCAGCGCAACAGCAACTAGGTGCGACCGCGCCACGGCATCACGAAAGGAGCCACCAACATGAAGAACACGATGAAATCTCTCAACAACTGGTGGTGGCGTGATGCGAATACGATCGGTCGACAGTGAGTCCCTCACGCCTGTTTTTGCGCTCTAGGTGATTGGAAGGCCTCCGGTTTCGACCGGGGGCCTTTTTCTATCTCGAGCCCGATCGCATTCGCATCACGCGCCTCCGCTTTTCTCTTGCAATCCCCTTCCGAAAGGATTTTCACCATGTCTCAGAACACCACCGCCACCCAGCCCCGCACCGTCCAGACCGCCGACCGTGGCAAACTCGATGTCCGCGCCCTCGTCCTGCTCGCCATCCTGCTCGCCGCCGGCTTCATCCTCAACTTCACCGTCGGCAAGGCAATCTCGGGCATCTCGGGCGGCATGATCAGCCCCGAGTTCATCATCTCGGCCTTCTGCCTCACCATCCTGGTCGTTCGCCCCAACATCGGCCAGGCGCTCGTCATTGGCCTCATCTCGGCTGCCGTGATCCAGATCACCACCACTTCGCCGTTCGTCGATTTTGCCGCCGAGGGCATCGCCGCCATGCTCATGGCCGGCATCGTCAACGCCGCCGGCAAGAACGGTCAGGTCAAGCCTGCCGTCGCCATCGTCGCTACCTTCGTGACCACCTTTGTCTCCGGCGTCATCTTCATGGTTATCAAGATGGCCATGCTTGGCGTGGTCGGCGAGCTCGCCGCCGCTATGCTGCCCGTCGTCGCCATGACCGCCGTCTTTAACGCCATTCTGGTCGGCGCCCTCTATCTGCCCATTCAGAAGGCCCTGAAGCTCAACTAACCCGCTCGGCTTTATGAGCCACCCCATCTTGGCGTTCATTCGTCGCTCGCGTACCCAAGTACGCTTCGCTCCTCTTTCGCGCCAACCTGGGGCCCCTCGTAAAGCCGTCTCCGCACTCCACCAACAAAGACTGTCCCAAACAACTAGCTCTTGGGGACGTTCTTAAACGACTAGTCATTAAAGAACGTCCCCGATGACTATGAAAGGTATCCATGGAAACGATCATCAACGTCGACGATGTCTCGTTCTCCTATGGCACGCAGACCGAGCAGGCGCTCAGCCACATCTCACTCAGCGTGAACAAGGGAGATTTCATCGGCATCATCGGGCCCTCGGGCGCCGGCAAGTCCACGCTTGCCGCCTGCCTGTCGGGCGCCGTGCCCCACCACTACACCGGCACGTTCTTTGGGTCCGTCATGGTTGACGGCCACGACACCTGCGAGGTCTCGTTGACCGACGTGTCGCAAATCGTCGGCAGCGTGCTGCAGGATATCGACACGCAAATGGTCGCCTCGGTCGTCGAGGACGAGATGCTCTTTGGCCTCGAGAACTTTGGCGTCCCCCATGACCAGATCGAGCAGCGCGTGAGCGAAACGCTCGAGACCGTCGGCATCAGCGACCTGCGCGACCGCGAGATTGCCACCCTCTCGGGCGGACAGAAGCAAAAGGTAGCCATCGCCGCCATTCTCGCTATGCGTCCGCGCGTCTTGGTTCTCGACGAGCCCACCGCGGCACTCGACCCTGCCAGCTCCACGCTGGTCTTCGAGACGCTGCGTGAGGCAAACCGCGCACTTGGAATCACCATCGTCGTCGTTGAGCAAAAGGTCGCCCTGCTCTCGGAGTACTGCAACCGCGTGCTCGTGCTCAACCATGGCGAAATCGCGCTGCAGGGCGAACCACACGAGGTCTTCGCGCATACCGACGAGCTCCGTGCCATCGGCGTCGACTGCCCTCGCGTCACGCGTATCTTCAATAGCCTCGAGGCCGATGGCCTGGTAAGCGGTACCCCTTGCTTGGATGTCGATGAGGCCGAGCGCCTGATTTCGGGCATCGTCGACCCCGCACGCGCGGCCAGCGAAACCCAGGCGCCCGCCGGCTCCCCGCATGCACCGTCGTTGCGCCCTCATGCCAAGGACGCCGAACCCGTACTCACCTTCGACCATGTTGAGTTTGCCTATCCCAATGGCGGCGCCGCCGTACACGACCTCAACCTGACGCTCTATCCCGGCGAGCTCGTGGGCATCGTCGGCCAGAACGGTGCCGGCAAGACCACGCTCACCAAGCTGCTCACGGGCCTGCTTAAGCCCGCCTCGGGCAGCGTGCGCGTCACGGGACTGGATACCGCAGCCGTTCCCACGAGCCGCATCGCCCGCGAAGTCGCAACCCTCTTCCAAAACCCCGACCGCCAGATCTGCAAGGACACCGTGCTCGACGAGGTCGCCTTTGGCCTGGAGCTTGCCGGCATCGACCGTGCCGAGGCGCTGCGTCGCGCCCAGCTCGTCGTCGATCGCTTTGGCTTGCCGGCCGACGAGGCGCCCTTCTCGCTCTCGCGCGGTCAGCGCCAGATGGTGGCACTCGCCTCCGTCGTGGTCGTAGAGCCCAAAATCGTGGTGCTCGACGAGCCCACGAGCGGCCTTGACTACCGTGAGTGCATGATTGTCATGGAAACCGTGCGCACCATGGCCGAGCGCGGCTGCGCCGTCATCATGGTCTGCCACGACATGGAAGTCGTATCCGACTTTGCCGAGCGCATCGTGGTGATGGCCGACGGCCGCATCCTCGAGCGCGGCCGCACGCACGAGCTGTTCTCGAACATCGAGCTCATGCAGCAAGCCTACGTTGAGCCACCTCAGGTCATAGAGCTTTCTCATCGTCTGGCATCCTCCGTCTCTCCCGTCTTTGCGCAGGTGAGCGAGGTCACCGATGTCGTTCGAATTACCAAGGAGATGGTCCACCGTGGTTAACGTCATCGACTACATGCCGGGCGATACGCTACTGCATCGTTTGAACCCCGTCGTCAAACTGGGCCTCGCCGCCGCCATCATCGTCGGCATCTTCTTGTCCGACACCTACGTGGCGCTGCTGGGCTTTTTGGCACTCACCCTTGCGCTGGGTGCCTATGCCGGCGTCGTCGACCGTCTGTTCTCGTTGCTCAAGTTGCTGATTCCGCTCGCGCTTATCATGCTGGTGCTCCAGCTAGCCTTTATGCGCGATGGCAACGTGGTGTGGGGCTTTATCACCGACACGGGCCTCATCACGGGATCGAAGGCCTGCCTGCGCCTGCTGGGCGTGGCGTTACCACTCATCCTCATGCTCATGGTGACCAAGCTCAACGACCTTGCCAACGCCTGCGTCGATGTGTTGCACGTGCCGTATCGCTATGCCTTCACCTTTACCACGGCGCTACGCTTTGTGCCGGTGTTTGGTCAGGAGATGAACGCCATCATGGAAGCGCAGACCGCACGCGGCGTCGAGTACGACACCAAGAACCCCATCAAGAAGCTTAAGCTCATGCTGCCGTTGTGCGTGCCACTGCTCATCTCGAGCGTGGGCAAGACCGATGCCACAGCCTTGGCGGCAGAACAGCGCGGCTTCTATCTGCGTACACGCGCCAGCTCGTACAAGCGCTACCCCATCAAGGGCTTGGACATCGCCGTGCTCATCGTCAGCATCGCCCTCATCGCCATCGGCTTCCTGTTCTAGTTCGCCACCGGCAGCAACCGCCCAACGCAAAAGGCCTCGGCTCGCACCAAACGAGCCGAGGCCTTTACTGTTTCACCAGATAAAACCTACCAAAATTAACCTGTCCCTTTTTGACAGGTCGGAAGCTAGAGGCGGTAGGGGGCGCCGCTGCGGATGATGGATTCGCGCACCAGGACATCCATGGCATCGAGGGTGATCTCGGGCATCTCTCGATACTTCTGCAGCACCGATAGCTCGGTGCAGGCCAGAATGACACGGTCGCAGCCGCTACGGGCGAACTCCCACATCACGCGGTCGAACTTATCCATATCGGGCTCACGTCCGGCTTTCACATCATCGTAGATAAGCGACATCACATCGTTCTGACGTTTCTCGCTGGGATAGACGACCTCAACACCCGCAGCCTCGCATTCGCGGCCGTAGACGCCCGCGCCCACGGTTCCGTCGGTGCCCATGATGCCAATCTTGTGCACCGGCTCGGCCGGCATACTCAGGTTGGGGTCGAACTCGCACTCCCCCATCACCGCACCCGCAAGGGCATAGCGCACCGACTCACGCGGCATGTGGATAATCGGCACCTTCGTAAACGACTGGATCTGGTCGTAGAAGTAGTGTGACGTGTTGCAGGGAATGGCAATGTGCGCACAGCCCAGCGACTCGAGTGCCTGGGCACACTCTTTCATGGTCGCCAGCAGCTTGGCGTGCTCGCCAGTCTTAATGGCCAGCGTGCGGTCGGGCATGGTCGACTTGGAGAGCACCACCATGTCGATATGATCCTGATCGCAGGCAGCAGCCGTATGACGCACTACCTGGTCGTAGTAATACGACGTGGCCTCGGCGCCCATGCCGCCGATAACTCCCAGCTTTTCCATCGCCGCCTCCTTGGTGACGCTTGCGCAATTGCGCGTATCATACCCGCGCCCGCCCGATGTAAACCGGACGGGCGCCGCACTCATCTACTTGTAATACGTCTTGAACAGCTTAAAGTGGCGCAGCTTGGTGTGCCACATGCGCAGCCAGCGGTTAAAGACAAAGTCGCCCTTCATAAACGAAGGGTCGGCGCCCTTGCCTTCCTTGTCCAGGCGATGCACCTTAGCGCGCAGCTCGGGATCCTTGACGTACTTGTCGACGACGCCCATGGGGACGACCATCCACAGCGCCTCGTCCTGCGCCGTCACAAACTCCGGCTCAAACGGGCGGTTGAACACATACTCGTCCACCACATACTTGGCAACGTTAAAGCCGCTGTTAGTGACGTAGTAGTTGCTGCGACCTTGGCGCGTGTTGAAATCGAAGAACTTAAACGAGCCGTCGCGCTCGTCGTACTTAACGTCAAAGTTGGAATAACCCACAAAGTGAAGGTCCTCGAGCAACTTGCGCACGCCGCCCATGAGCTCGTCATTGGGCTCGGTGATGATACAGGCGTGGTTGCCGACACCGTGAGGCTGATGCTCCTCGAGCAGCACGTGGCCCAGGCACATCATGCGGACCTTGCCGTTGCGGTCGGAATAGCTGGTGAGCACGCGCATATACTCGTCGTTGCCGGGCACGCGATCCTGCAAGATCAGGTCGTCGGTGTAGCCGCTGGCATACGAGTCGCGAATGACCTGTTCCAGCTCGGCACGGTCGGCAATCTCATAGGCCTTTTTCTGGCCCTCGAACTCGTGCTGCCACCACATGATGCCGTCGGAAGGCTTCAGGATCATCGGGTAAGGAAAATCGATCTGGTCGAGCACTTCGGCAGGTGCCTCGCCTTGGGCATTCAGCATCGCCATGGTGAAGGTAAAGGTATGCGGATAGGGCACGCCGTGCTTCTCGCACAGCTCGTAGAAGATCTCCTTCTTCTGACACTGCTCAAGCATGCTGTAGGGAGCGTAAGGCGCGACGATGTTATCCGCCAGCTCATGGGCATCCTTGGCCTGAGCCACGAGGGCAACATAGTTATCGCCACAGCCCACAAGGACAATCGTCTTGTCGGCATGCGCTTGGGCAATGCCGTTGACGGTTTTGAGCATCACGGGCATGGTGTCGATATCCACGTTGGGCGTGTAGTCGATAATCTGGCTGCGGTAAGCGGGACCCGTCTGGTACTTGCCAAAGACCAGACTCTTGACCTGGTACTCCTCATAGAAGGCGCGCGCCACCGAATAGGCGTTGATGTCGCCTCCGAGCAGCACGGGAATGAACTCGCGCTCTGTAAACTGCAATGCCATGGAAACTTCCTATCATGAACTGCCCACACAACGGGCGGTCTTTGCGCAACTGATTTATTCTAGCGTGCCAAGCCGCCGGCGCCCAAAGCTCCACCGTATCTATGGCAATCGACGTGATCGTCCAGCATAAAGCCGCACTCACCGCGATGGGGCCTTGTAGCCGCAAACCCCCTGTTGAGATAGCTTTCACGACCGAAAGCCCGTCCGCAAACAGGCCCCCGTAACGTTAAAGTTGAACTCTATGGTTTCTCAACAATTCATCATAACTGCAGGTCAAAGCCAAAGCCTCAAGTTCAACTTGACCCTTTGGAACCTTTAAGGTTCAAGTTGAGGTCGAAAGCAGTAGTAGAATACCGTTCGAACCATAACCTACGATTGATTGCAGAGGGACTGGATGCAGCATTCGAATCATCGCACCGCAGCGCTCATCGCGTCGAAGCCGGCTCGTATCATCACGAGCGCCGCGCTCGCCGTTGCGCTGACGGCCACGCCGATGCTCTCCCCCGTTGCGGCGTATGCCGCCTCGCAGGCAACGCAGGACCAGCTTTCCGCAGCCCAGCAGAAGATCGAAGCCGCCACGAGCGCCTACAACGACGCCCGCACCAAACTCGATGACCTGCAAAAGCAGATTGACTCCAACGAGGCAAGCATCGAGGAAATCGAGGCTAAGCTTCCCGAGCAGCAGGCCAAGGCAAGCTCCGCCATGCGCGATCTGTACAAGTATCAGAAGGGCACCAATCCCATCGTGAGCTTCCTGGTCAATGCGCAGAGCCTGGGTGAGTTCATCACGACCTGCAAATACACCAACCAGATCACGAGCTCGAGCGTCAACGAGATCGAAGAGCTCAATAATATGCAAACCGAACTCGAGCAGAACAAGGCCGAGCTCCAGCAGGCCAAGTCACAGCTTGAGGCAGAGCAGAAAAACGCCGAGGATGCGCTGGCGCAGGCCCAGCAGCTCCGCAGCGAGGCACAGGCAAAAGCCGAGCAGGAAAATGCCGCCGAGCTTGCCAAGCTTGAGGCCGATAAGGCCGCTGCCGCCGAGAAGCTCTCGGGCGAGGGCGTAAGCGGCGGCAATTCCAGCAGCCAGGCCACCAACACCAACACCACCATAGACACCACGGTGAACAACTCCAATACCGGTAGTTCCGATTACGATTCGTTCATTAATGAGTGGACGAGCCGCATCGACAATTATCTCGCCGGCTCCCCCATGGCAGGCCAGGGCTATAACTTTGCCGTCGCCGCTTGGAATACCGGTGTCGACCCCCGTTGGTCCCCCGCCATCGCCTGCATCGAGAGCACCAAGGGTGCTTATTGCGCCAATTCTTACAACGCCTGGGGCTGGAGTGCCCGTGGCGGCGGTTGGCGCAGCTTTGGCAGCTGGAGCGAGGGCATCTCCGCTCACGTTGCCTATCTGGGCGCCAACTACGGCTCCACCCTTACCCCGGCAGCGGCCAAAAAGTACTGCCCGCCCACGTGGCAGGACTGGTACAACAAAGTCGCCGCTCAGATGAACCGCATCTAGGTGCAACTGCAAAGGGCCCCAATGGGGCCCTTTTCTTTTAGGTAGCGGAGGTATCGACGACGCCGGTCGCATTGGCAACCGCGACTATGACGATCATGCATAGGAGCAGCACACCCAATGCCTTGAGCCAGAGTTTCGCGAGTTTCTTGCCGCGATAGCTGTCGAGCAGTACGAATCGCCGACGAAGACGGCGCTTATCGAGCAGCGCAAAATGCATAAGCACCATAAGGCCATCGACAAAGAAAAAATACTCGATTATGAGAAGCCACGTCGGGTAGCCTTGGTTTGCTCCCGTGGGGTGAAAGACGGCAAAGTGACTTCCGGCAAAGAACACAAGTAGCGAGAAGCAGACAAGCGTATTCCAAATGCGCCCCAGAGACTCCGGAACGCGAGAGAGCAGACCGCATGCAGCGGAGGCGGCAGGCCTAGGAAGCCCTGCGGGGTTCTGGAGCCCTTGGGGCGTCAACACCGTCTCCGAGGCCGGAGTACGGACAGGCGCAGGCGCAGGAGGCCGCACGGGGCGACTCAGATCGTATGCCGCGCGCGTAGCCCGTCCCAACGCTTCCGCACTCGCAAAACGCTTAGCCGGGTCGAGCGCCATCGACATGCAGATGACATCGGCAAGTGGAGTGGGAATGCCACGCGCCTCGCATTGCTCGCGCATGTCGAGCCCTGGTTTAGGGTCGATTCCCGTCAAGCAGAAGAACAACAGGGCGCCAAGTGCGTAGACGTCGCTGCGCACACTCGTCTGCCCAAACCCATACTGCTCGGGCGGCGCATAGGGTCGCGTGCCAAACTTGACGGTGTCGGCATCGGCGCCATCGCGCCATACGCGCGCGATCCCCAAGTCGATAATCACCAGCGATGAAAACGTCAGGCCCTCATCGAGCGTACGGCTCGCACCTGTCACGATGATATTCGATGGCTTGAGGTCGCGATGGATCACCGGCGCCGACGTCTCCCCCGCCATTGCAAAACCGGCATGGAGCTCGCCCACGGCGTCGCAAAGGGCAGGATACAATTCACATGCATAATCGGGGGTGGCTCCCAGACGGTCCACCAGCACCCCGAGCGTCTCACCTTCGATATATTCCATAACCACGTTAAGCTCGTCGCCCACACGACGGCAATCGACGATTCTGGGCAGGTGCTCAAAACGCCTGCCCGCCCGCTGAGCGGCAAACAGACGCTCGTATGCCCCGCCGATTTGAGCCGAGGCATCGATGCGTTTACGGACAAAGGGGCCGAGAGAACCACCACCGGTTCCTTCAAAGTACACGAGCTCGGTTGTTTCAACGGACGAGCGCTTAAGTACACACTCCACGCGATAGCTGTCGTCGCGATCGAGCGACGCCAGATGTTCGGCAAGCGCTGCGGTCAGCTCGTCATCGGAATATGTTGTGGTCTGAGTATCCATAGCCTCCATCATAGCGCAGGGCGCAGACACCCCATGGCATCCGCGCCCCGTTCGTTTGCATCGTTGTTCGGCAGCTCCGCCGGCTCAGATATCAGCCGCTAACTCACCGTCTCCTCGCCAAAGCGATACAGCTCCTCGTTGACCTTTTGGAGGCTGCACCCGCGATCGATGCAAAAGATGATAATCGCATCACGGCGATCCTTGCAGTTAAGGACGCTTACCCCGGCAGCCGTCAGTGCACGGTTGGCCTCTTTGAGCGTCAGCGCCATCGCAAAGGCAATCTGCAGCACCTTATTGCGACTCGGATTGCGCGAACCAGTAAAGATCTGATAGCCAAAGGTCTCGTTGAGGTCGGCCATACGCACCACGCGCGAACGCTCCAAGGCCTTTTCCTGCAGCAGCTGCTTCAGGTAGTCCGAAAGCGACGGGGCGGCAAAGTCGTGCTCCCTGATATAGTCATCGATGTTCGGTGCATCGAGAAGCTCATTGAGCAACTCCTCAGTCAGCTTTTTATCGGGCATACGACTTCACCTCCCCCAGTGCATGCAACATGCTAGAAACCGCTTACGTCCGAACGCTCCCAGCTAGCAACCTGGTCGGGAGACACCGTACCCAGCGCCTCGAACTTCCAGGAACCGCCCGCCTTCAGATGATTGGTGTTTGCAAGAGCCGTTCCAACCTGGTTGCCATCGGCATCATACAGAACATACTCAATCTGAATGTAGCTCTTTTCCTTGTCCGTGTTATTGGTCAGCGTGCCCGTGATCTTATAGGCAAACTGATTGGAGGTGTCTTCAGCCTCGTCAGCAATGGTATACGGTTCTTGCGGTTCTTTTTGCTCCTCAGCCTGCTGTGTCGCCTCGGCAGGTTTTGCCGAATCGCTCGCAGACGAATCGGTTGAATTGCCACCCATAGAGCCCACGGCACCGACGATAACCAGCACCACGATGATGCCTAGGACAATCTTGCCGATCGGCTTCTTTCCCTCTTTTGCCATTATTCATCCTTCCTACAATCCGGCTACCGTGCCGGCACACAGCACATCGTAGGAGGCAGCGAACTCAAATTCATTAGCTGGGAGCTAATGTCGCAACATAGTTTGCCATCTGACACTCATTGAGTCCTTTTTTTCCTTCACCGAACTCATGCCTTTGTTGTTGACTATTAAACATTTAGACGTAAACTGCTTTGTTACCTTGTCAACATCTGAAAGGAACCTCATTGGGAAAAGACGTACTGGTGCAGCAACTCGTCGACTCATTCGACAGCTGGCCCGCCAAAAATTCCGGTTGCGGATCGTCCCGCATGACACAAGAGCTCTATCCTTTTGACAAGCTCTTCTCTCCCATCACAATTAACAAACTCACCGTCAAAAACCGCATTGTCATGGCACCGATGGGCAATATCGACATGTGCGAGGAAACTGGCCGCCCCAGTGACATGATGCTGCAGTACTTTTTCGCCCGCGCCAAAGGCGGCTGCGGCCTCATCACAACAGGACTCGTGCCGGTAAGCCACGGCATCGATACCACGGTTACCGAACTGGACAAGCTCACCTATTTCCCGCGCATCGATCGAAGCCGAACCGTTATGGCAGGCTGGCGCGACCTTGCCCAAGGTGTCCATGCCTTCGGATCGCGCATTTTTGTCCAGCTTACGGCTGGACTCGGCCGCGTGGGCAATCCGCAATGTCTCATCACGCAAAAGAAGTTTCCGGTCTCGGCGAGTTTCTTGCCTAACTACTACATCCCCGCCATTCCATGCATGCGCCTCTCGGACCAAAAGCTGCGCCGTATCGTAAACAATATCGGCCAAGCGGCGGCCGATGCCCATGCCATGGGCATCGATGGCGTCTATTTGCACGGGCACGAAGGCTATCTTATCGAGCAGCTCGGAAACCCCGCCTTTAACCATCGCAAGCTCGGACGTTATGCCGATTGGCGTCAATTTGGCCTCGATATGGTCAAAGAAATCCGTCGCCGCGTTGGGCCCGACTACCCCATCATGTACCGCATCGACCTTTCGCTTGCACTCGAGGAAACCTATGACGAGCAGGTCATGAATTCGACCTATCTGGGACGCATGCGCGGCGGCCGCACAGTCGAACAGACCCTGTGTTATATGGAAGAGCTCGTGGCGGCGGGAGTAGACATCTTCGACGTCGACCTGGGTTGCTATGACAACTGGTGGATGCCCCACCCGCCTGCAAGCATGCCCGCAGGCTGCTTCGTTCCCGTGGCGCGCGCCGTTCGGGAGCGCTTTGCCGCCGACAATATCCACTCCAATGCCGGCCTTCCCATACCCGTTGTCGCGGTGGGTAAGTTGGGCTACCCCGACATTGCCGAACGCGCCCTTCGCAATGGCGACGCCGATATGATCATGCTCGGACGCCCGCTGCTTGCGGATCCCGAGTGGCCCAACAAGGCGTACGCCGGTCGCGTGGCAGATATTCGACCCTGCATCGGATGCCAGGAAGGATGCCTCAACGAGTTTGTCGAAGGGGGCCACCCGCAGTGCGCCGTCAATCCACGCTGCAGCTTTGAATACCTCATGCCCCAGACACCCGCTCCCGCCATAGAACCCAAACGCATAGCGGTGATAGGAGCCGGACCCGCCGGGATGGTCTGCGCGTTAATCGCCGCGCGTCGTGGCCACGACGTAAAGCTCATCGACGCCGAAGATGAACTTGGAGGAAAACTCCTCTCCGCCAGCGCCGCCCGGATTAAGTTCGACCTCGATAACTACCGATCATATCTTGTTCGACAGGTGCGCGAGCAGGCAGAAAAACCCAACGGGAACCTGACAATCGAGCTTGGACGGGCGGCACGCGCCGAAGATCTTGCAAAAGCAGGCTTCGACGCAATCGTGTGCGCGACAGGCACTTCCAATGCGATACCGCCCATCCCCGGCCTTACGGAGCTTGCAGCATCGGGCCATGCCGTGCAGGCAACGCAGCTACTGCGCCAACCCGCGCTGCTTGGCAACGCCAAAACCGTCGCCATCATTGGCGGAGGGGCCGTGGGCTGCGAGGTTGCCCAGTGGCTCACCGTCGAACACGGCATACCACAGGTCAGCGTAATTGAAATGCTGCCTCACATGATGCAGGGCGCCTGCACGGCAAATCGTGGCCACCTACTCCATGCGCTCAGGGGACGCAATGTGCGGCTCCTCAATATGACACGCGTCGAGCACGCGGAGGTCGGCGGCAAACGCGAGTCTGGAGCCCCAGCGAGGTGCGCGCGTCTCCACCTGAGTCGCAACTGCCACAAAAACGTTCCCGACCCCTACATCTCGTGGTCACCGATCTTGCCCGAGAACGTCGAAAACCCGCTTGCACCCAAAATCGGCAACGACTGGAAGCCGCTCGAGCTAACCTGCGACCTGGTAATCATTGCCTGCGGCGGACATCCCGACGACGCACTGTTCTACAAGCTGCAGCAGACGCATGCCGCAGACGATCTGCATAACATCGGCGATGGGTTTGCACCCGGCCGTGTGCTCGAAGCGGTCCGCGCGGCATACCGACTCGGCACCAATATCTAACACGAAAGGATGGGCTCACAGATGAACCTGACCTCCCAACAACAAGCCCTGCTCAACGGCGCCAAGGGCCCCGCCATGGCCAAAGTGGTCAAGACCCTCGTTATGTACGGCGAGTGCTTTGGTGCCGAGCGTATGGTTCCCGTGACCGGCGCAAACGGTCATCTTGTCACAAGTTTTGGCCTCTCCATGCTCGGTCCAGTCTATGACCTTATGGATGAGCTGTTGGAAGACGGTGCCCTGTCCGGTCAGTCGTTCTCGGTCGACCCGAGGCCCCTCGACCCCGCCGTCCCGGCCAACCCGCTGCAAAAGCTGCTGTTCAAGATTATGTATTCCAAACAAGGCGATTATGAGGCACAGCTGCGCAGCATGGGTCTATTGGACAGCGATGCTTTCACCTGCACCTGCTACCAGCCCGAAGTTGGCAATCGACCTCGGCGTGGCGACATCCTAAGCTGGGCAGAAAGCAGCGCCGTGGTCTTTGCCAACTCTGTGTTGGGCGCCCGCTGCAATCGCAACTCCGGCATCATCGAGATGTTCGGCTCAATCGCCGGCTTTGTCCCGGAATTCGGCCTGCTCACCGACGAGGGCCGCAAGGCGACCTGGATCATCGAAGTCGACTGTAAACGCAAGCCCGAAGCGCAAGTACTTGGCAGCGCCATTGGCATGAAGGTGATGGAAGACGTCCCCTACATTAAAGGCCTCGACCGTTGGCTTGGCCGCGAACTCACGCCCGACACGCAGGACTACCTTAAGGACATGGGCGCCGCCAGCGCATCGAACGGCGCTGTCGGGCTCTACCACGTGGACGGCATCACGCCCGAAGCCGTCGAGCAAGGCGAACAGCTCATAGCACCAGACGCCCAAATCTATCGCATTGACGACGCCGAGCTGGAACGCATCCGCTCAAGCTACCCCATAATGTGGAAGAACCCGGGTGCGCGCCCCAAGCTGGCCTTCATCGGCTGCCCTCACCTCTCGTCTGCACAACTCGCCCACTGGGCAGACGCCATCTGCGATGGACTGTGCGCCTCCGGCAACTGCCGCGTGCAAGTACCCACCGTGCTGACCGCCGCCCCATCCGTGGCAGACGCCTTCCGCAAGACCGTGGCATACAGACGCCTCTCGACTACCGGCACCGTCGTCTCGAGCATCTGCCCGCTTATGTACACCAACAACCCGCTGTGCGGCAGCATGCCCATCATCACCAACTCCAACAAGTTGCGTACGTACTCGGCATCGCGCTACTACACCGACGACGAGGTGCTCGCCTACGTCACCACCGGAAAACCGATCAAATAGGAAGGCGACTCCTCATGGAAAAAATCTTTCACGGCCGCGTCGTTGTCCCCGGAACTGCCCACGCCAAGGCACTTGTCTCTCGCGGAGGGCTCAACACACTCGCATCGTTTCAGAAGGCACTGATGTTTGGTGACAAAAAGGCCACGTGTTCCGACCAAAACAATCCCGACTTGTACGGCAAACCTTTAGCAGGATGTGCCCTGTGCCTACCGCAAACCATCGGCTCCACCACAGGCGGCATGGTGCTCTTCTGCGCCACCAAAATGGGCCGCCAACCCGCATGCCTGCTGTTTTCCAAACCCATTGACAGCCTTGCCGCCGCTGGCGCGATCCTCTCGGGTGTGTGGACCGACACCCCCATGCCCACCATTGACAACCTAGGCGATGAGTTTCTCGATGCCGTGTCGACGGGCGACGCCATCACCGTGGCCGAAGACGGCACGGTCATCGTCGGCTAAGGCTATCCGACCCGCCGCCCGCAGATGAACAACGTGTTTCGCCGTTTCCCGCGCGCGGTGCGGACGATAATCTTGACGTATTCGATATACAACACGAAAGGAGTCCCACCATGGGAGCATCGGTATCGGTCGCACAGGGCGCGCCTCTTGATGCAGGCACCTACAAGGCAGACGAGGCAGCCGTCGAGCGCTTTTGCGAATTGCTGCGCATCCCCACCGTTTCACGTGAGAACATCGCCGAACGCGACGATGAGCCCTTCAACCAGTGGATTCCCACGCTTCAGCGGCTTTATCCGCATTTCTTTAAAGTCGCCGAGCTTACACGCGTCGACGATTTTGGCATGCTCCTGCGTTGGCCTGGTGCCGATTCCGCCTTGGACCCCATCGTCATGATGGCGCACCAGGACGTCGTGCCCGTCGAGGGGCAAGACTGGAAGCATGATCCCTTTGGAGCCGAGATCATCGACGGCGAAATCTGGGCCCGCGGCTCACTCGACACCAAGTGC
Organism: Collinsella sp. AM23-17; assembly: GCF_003470945.1. Classification (NCBI taxonomy): domain Bacteria; kingdom Bacillati; phylum Actinomycetota; class Coriobacteriia; order Coriobacteriales; family Coriobacteriaceae; genus Collinsella; species Collinsella sp. AM23-17. The sequence goes on from NZ_QRHU01000009.1 coordinate 16,224, forward strand.
ATCGTCTCTGCTTTCCTCGAGGCAGCTGAGCATTTGATTGCCCAGGGCTTCGTTCCCCCGCGCGACGTCTGGTTCTTCTCGAGCGATGGCGAGGAAATCGCCGCACCCACCGCCACCCATGCGGTGCAGTGGCTTCGCGAGCACAACATCCATCCCTATATGGTGCTCGATGAGGGCGGCGCCGTGGCAACCGACGCCCCGCTCGGCGTCACCGAACCCGTTGCCATGGTAGGCGTATCCGAGAAGGGCCACGTCGACCTTACCGTCACGGCGCGCGCCGACGGCGGCCATGCCTCTACGCCCGCGGCAAACGATGCCTGCCGTCTTCTCTGCCGTGTATGCGAGACCATTTCTGCCAACCCCGGCAAGCCGCAACTCACGCCCGCCGTCGAGGCCACGCTGACCGAACTGGGTGCCCGCAGCAGCGCGACGTATCAGGCGATCTTTGGCAACCTGTGGCTCACGCGCCCCGCGGTTACCAAGATCATGGCCGCCAGCCCCGAGACCTCGGCCATGCTGCGCACAACCTATGCGCTCACGCAGCTCGAGGGTTCTAACGCACACAACGTGCTGCCTCCAGTCGCCCGCGCCAACTTTAACGTGCGCATCGCACCGTTCGAAACCATCGCCGATGCCGTTGAGCGCGCTCGCAAGCTCGCCGCTCAGCAGTGTCGCGCCTCGGGCGTAAGCCCCGACCACGTCACCGTCGAGATTAACGAGGCGATCCCCTACACCGAGCCCGCGCCCGTCTCGCCTTACGAAGACGATGCCGCCTTCAACTACATCCATCGCTGCGTGTCGGGCGTCTATCCCGAGGCCGGCTTTGCTCCCTACGTGCAGAACTCCTGCACCGACTCGCGCGAGTTCAACGAGATCTGCGATCGCGTCTACCGCTTCTGCGGCTTTATCTACTCGGGCGAGGCGCGCAAGCTCATCCATGCCGCCAACGAACGCATCGGCGTCGACGTCTACAAGCGCGGCATTGAATTCTATGTGGCGTTTCTCGCCAACCTTGAACAACTGTAGGACGGGAGGGCCGATAGCGCCCCTCCCCGCTTTTACCGACCAGGAGAACCAGCATGACCCAACCAAATCTTAAGCGGGCGGCCCGGCTCGACACCAAGGCCGTCGCCCTCGCCTCCCTACCCTTTATGGGCATGATCAGCTTTTGGCAGGTCTACGACGGCATCGTTCCTAAGATGCTCACGGGGACCTTTGGCCTATCCAACTCGCTCACCGGCGCGATCATGGCTATCGATAATGTCTTTGGCCTGTTCCTGCTTCCGCTCTTTGGCATTCTCTCGGACCGTTGCACAAGCAAACTCGGGCGCCGAACGCCCTTTATCTTGGGCGGCTCTGCGGTGGCAATGCTCTCCGTCCCGCTCATCGCGATCGCCAACAACATGGGCAGCCTACCCCTGCTCATCGGCGCGATTATCCTCACGCTTTTGGCAATATGCGCCTATCGCACCATGACGGTTGCCGTCGTGGCCGACATTACGCCCCGTCCCCTGCGAACCAAGGCGGACTCGATCGAAAAGATCGTCGGCTACGCGGGGACGGGTCTTATGCTCGTCGCCATCTCGGTCATGGTTCCCAAGGCCGACAAACCCGATTATCTTCCGCTCTTTATTTTGCAGGCCGCCTTTATTCTCGTCTCGGCCGTTGTCTACGGCATCTTTATCCGTGAGCCCGCCCTTGTCGAAAAGATGCGCAAGAAATCGCTGTCCATGGGCATCGACGAGGATCAGATTGACAAAGATGACTCTCCCGAGGCCGGCGGTAAAGATCGCATTGCAGACGCCGGCGTACGCCGCTCCATCATCATGCTGCTCGCTGCAACGTTTTTCTACTACATGAGCTATAACGCCATGACCACCAATATCAGCCGTTATGCCGATATGTTCTACGGCATGGAGGGCGGTTCATACGCCATCATCAATATCGTGACGATTGCAGGCGCGCTGCTAAGCTACGTACCCTTGGCGAATCTTTCGCTCAAAATCGGCCGTAAAAAGGTCGCCCTGGGCACCGCCGTCATCATGGTTTTATGCCCCGCGCTTCTTTGGCTGGCACCCGGTTTCTCGCCCGTGCTGTACGGCGTCTTTTTGTTGATGGGCGTTGCGCTGGGCGGCGTGGACCTGTGCGTATACACGATGATTCTGGAGTGCTGCAGTTCCCAAAGCGTGGGCCGCTACTCCGGTTACTACTACACCGTGAGCATGGCGGCTCAGGTGGCGACACCGATTCTCTCCGGTATCGTTATGGACGTGGCGCCGTCGATGCTCTTCGCCTATATCACGGCAATGGGCCTGCTTATGGCCGCGAGCATGGCCTCCGCCAAGCACGGCGACGCCATCTTAATCGACGAGGTCGCTCGCCGCGAGGCAGCCGAGTAGAAGTGCACGCCAATATTGAGCAATGGAGCCGGATGGGGGTATTTCCCATCCGGCTCCATTTTTTCATCCTCAAGAGGCTTGTCGAAGCCTACCCCACCGTGACGGATTCCCCGGTAAAGGTACTGACCATCAACAGGACAAAGAACACCAGGTAGCTGACACTCAGCGGGTACGCAATGATCAGGAAGACGACCCAGCCGACATTGGTTTTACCGCAGGCATGGCGTTGCTCGCGATTGCGGCAGAGCCAAATCGTCACGCCAATGGCCACGATCAGCAACACGAGTGCCGCTGCCGCCAACCCGGCAAGCGCAAACATAACGCCAATGCTCACAGCAATAACCGGAAGCAACAACAAGCCGCATCCACACCCACCGGGACTATAAACGGCAAATTGTCGGCGTCGCCCCATCGTCACTCCAACCTCAACATCTTTGAACACTACAATGCGATAGCCTGCTGGACAGGAACGATCTTATCCAGTTCCGGTTCGATGCGTCTCTTCTCCGCCTCGAGATCAAACGCTATCTGGGCGCGCAGCCAATAACCATCCGTCAGGCCAAAGTAGCGGCAAAGGCGAAGGTCGGTGTCGGCCGTCACACGACGCCTTCCCAAGATAATCTGCCCAATGCGTTGAGCCGGAATCCCGGTCTCCTTAGCAAGGCGATATTGAGAAATGCCCATAGGGACAAGAAATTCCTCTTTGAGAAGCTCACCAGGAGTCACCGGCGGCAGCAAATCGGACGCAGTCTCATCACTTGTGATAATCGACGATTTCAACATTCCAAGCCATCCCCTGTCTCCACTCAAAACAGACCCGATAGCGCTCATTGACACGGATACTATATTGACCGGCGCGATCGCCCTTCAACGCTTCAAGACGATTGCCTGGCGGAACGCGAAGATCATCAAGCGAAGCGCAGATCTGCAGTTGTCGAATCTTCCTCAAGGCAACCCGCTCAAAAGGAATGAACTTCCTAACCCGCGTACCCATTGCAAAGCGTTCAGTGTCTTCATCTTTATATGATGCAATCATAGTATCGCCTTACGTTAATAACGTCAAACGTTTCTATAGACTTACATCTCTATTATACCGTACATCTGTTCGTGTTTTCTAGAACAGGTATCCCTCGCCACTTAAGCAAGCAAAAGCAATCGTTTGTAGACATCGAGGCCCTTGAGTAGAATTTCCTCGTCAAAGAGCATGGTATCGGTATGCAGAGCGCTCGTGGCATAGGCGGGACAGCCATCCGAATCGATCGGATTATCTTGTCCCTCCGGCACGCCCGTACCCAGGAGGAAGAACACGCCTGGCAGATGGCGCTGATAGAAAGCGAAGTCCTCGGCAATCAGCAAAGGCTCATCCACGAGTTGCAGCTCGGACAAGACAGGCGCAATGTGGGCGAACAGCTCGGGATCGTTATCGACCGGCGGATAGCCCTCGGCAAAATCGAGGTCATATGTGCAGCCCGTTGCGACGCAGGCATCGTCCAGCACGCGGCGCACGCCCTCGCGCGCGCGGTCGAACATGTCGTCCGTAAACACACGTAGGCTGCCGGCAACATGGGCCTCCCCCGCCACCGCATTGCAGACGGTGCCGGCCTGCAGCAGGCCGAACTTACCAATGCAGGGCTCGTCGACACCCAACTCGTCCATGAGCTCGCGCTCGGAAACCAAGAACTTGGCAGCCGCCAGCGCCGCATCGTGCGACTCCTCGACCGGAACGCCATAGGTCTTAGCGATATGGATGCTCGTGCCATGGATATGAATGTGTGTCTCACTCGAACGCGCCAGCAACGGACCGGAGCAGCTCGCCAACGTGCCGGCGGGCAGATCGGGCCACACGTGGAAGCCGAAGATGCGATCCACCCCGTAGCGCTCGAACACGCCGCTCTCGCACACCGTCTTGGCACCACCAGTCGTCTCCTCGGCCGGCTGAAACACAAAGAGCACATTGCGCTTAATGGCGCCCGGCTGCTCACGGATCGTACGGTCGACAAAGGTTGCCGCCGAAAGCGCCATGGCCATGTGTCCATCGTGCCCGCAAGCATGCATCTTGCCGGGATGGGTCGAAGCGAACGCTGCCCCCGTTGCCTCGGCAATGGGCAGCGCATCCATATCGGCGCGAATCGCCGTGGCATGCGCGGCGCCAACGCCAGCGTCGAAGAAAGCGCAGACGCAGCCGGGGCACGGATGGGTCACATCGCAGGTGAGCGGTGCCAACACGCCCTCGATATAGGCGATCGTCTGCGGAAGATCGAAGTCGAGCTCCGGGATCCTGTGCAAGTCGCGGCGGTAGCGACGGAGTTCTTGGAGCTCGGCCATATTGGTTCCTTTCGTAGGTGCGCGTCGGCTGCTATCTATTGTGCCGCAAGATTGCTACACCCTTATTTCCAGCATATCCCTGCATTTTTTAAACGTTATATACGAATACTCTTGTTTGGTAAAGTGCAACGTGGTAGGGTCGTTACCACTTGATAGAGGCGCGGGCACGAAGAGCCGCGGGCGAGCCGGCAGGCTTTGACCCCGCGGGGAGGCGAAACCCGCCGAACTGGGTTTTTCGGGCACGAACAGCCTGGTGGGCCTGCGGGAAACACCCGCAGGACTGTCTGCAGCAATGCGGGAGCGCTATCCGGACATTGGGTCCACGCTATGCGGATTCGATGCGCAGGTAGCGCCGTCTGGATAGCGAGGTTTACGGGACATGTCATTGACTCCCAACGAGGCATATGCGGCCAAGCAGCCGTTTGTGGACAAGGAGACGCTCGAGCATATCGTCGAGCAGTTCCCCACGCCGTTTCATCTATACGACGAGGCGGGCATCCGCCGCAACATGCAAGAAGTGCGCGACGCCTTTGCATGGAACCCGGGCTTTAAGGAATACTTTGCCGTCAAGGCCAACCCCAACCCGGCACTCATCTCCATTCTCAACGAATACGGCTGCGGCTGCGATTGCTCGAGCTATACCGAGCTCATGATCGCCCGCTCGCTGGGCATCACCGGACACGACATCATGTTCTCGTCCAACGACACACCGGCGGCGGACTTTGAGCTCGCCGACAAGCTGGGTGCCATCGTCAACTTTGACGACATCAGCCACATCGAGTTCTTTGAGCGCGTTGCGGGACCCATCCCCAAGACGGTCAGCTGCCGCTTTAATCCGGGCGGCCTATTCCAGCTCTCCAACGGCATCATGGATAACCCCGGCGACTCCAAATACGGCATGACCACCGAGCAGCTCTTCGAGGCCTTCCGCATGCTCAAGGCCAAGGGCGCCGAGGACTTTGGCATCCACGCATTCCTTGCCAGCAACACCGTCACCAACGACTACTACCCCAAGCTTGCGCGCATCCTCTTTGAGCTTGCCGTGCGCCTGGAGCGTGAAACGGGCGCACATGTCGCCTTTATCAATCTGTCCGGCGGTGTGGGTATCCCCTACCTGCCCGAGCAGCAGGCTAACGACATCCGTGCCATCGGCGAGGGCGTACACGCGGCCTACGACGAGATCTTGGTTCCCGCCGGCATGGGCGATGTGGCGATTTGCACCGAGATGGGTCGCTTTATGATGGGCCCCTACGGCTGCCTGGTGACCAAGGCCATCCACGAAAAGCAGATCTACAAGGACTATATCGGCGTGGACGCAAGCGCCGTCGATCTGATCCGTCCTGCCATGTATGGCGCTTACCACCACATTACGGTGATGGGACAGCCGGGTGGCGCCGACAAGACCGCAGCACCCGTTACGGACACCTACGACATCACGGGCAATCTGTGTGAGAACAATGACAAGTTCGCCATTGATCGCGAGTTGCCGCATATCGACATGGGCGACCTGCTCGTGATCCACGATACCGGCGCGCATGGCTACTCCATGGGCTACAACTACAACGGCCGTCTGCGCTCCGCCGAGGTGCTGCTGCGCCCCGATGGCTCGGCCGACCTCATCCGCCGTGCTGAGCGCCCGGGCGATTACTTTGCCACGCTCGACGTGCTGCCTAGCGGCCGAGAGCTGCTGGCCAAGTCGCGCGCCGAAAGTGCCCGCCGTCGCGCCCAGGACGAGCGTCTGGCCGTCGCCGCTCAGTGGAACAAACGCATCCAGATCGCGGAAGCGAAGGAGAAGAACATGGATATCCGCAACCTCGAGGGTTCGATCGTCGCCCTCGTCACGCCGTTTAAAAAGGACGGAAGCGTCGACTTTGACGCGCTCGAGCGCCTTATCGATTTCCACCTGCAAAACGGTACCGACGCCATCCTCACCCTGGGCACCACCGGCGAGAGCGCCACGATGACTGACGATGAGGACAACTCCGTTGTCGCCGCGGTGGTCAAGCAGGTTGCAGGCCGTGTCCCCGTCATCGCCGGCTCGGGCTCCAACTCCACGCAGACCATGCTCACCAAGTCGCTCACCTATCAGGGCCTGGGCGCCGACGGCCTGCTGCTCATTACCCCCTACTACAACAAGTCCAACGAGGAGGGCATCTACCAGCACTTTAAGACCGTTGCCGATGCCGTAGATATCCCCTGCATCCTGTACAACATCCCCGGCCGCTGCGGCTGCGGCATCAGCGAGCGCAACGTAGAGCGCTTGGCCGCGCACCCCAACATCATGGGTATTAAAGAAGCCTCGGGCAACGTCGCCTACGCGGCCAAGATCGCCCACCTGCTGTCCGATGACTTCCGCATGTACTCGGGCGAGGACGCCCTCACCGTGCCGCTCATGAGCCTGGGCGCCTCGGGCACCATCAGTGTGTGGGCCGATGTTCAGCCGCAGCTCGTGCACGACATGTGCCGCGCCTATCTGGACGGCGACGTAGCGCGCGCCCGCGATATCCAGATTGCCGGCCAGCCGCTCATCAATGCCCTCTTTAGCGAGGTCAACCCCATCCCAGTTAAGGAAGCGCTCGCCCAGATGGGTATGATCGAGGCAAACTACCGCATGCCGCTGTGCCCCATGGCCAACGACACGCGAGCCGCACTTACCGATGCTCTGAAGGGAGCTGGTCTGCTTGATTAAGACCGTCATTATGGGAACGGGCCGCATGGGCTCGCTCATCCGCACTACCGCCGAAGGCATTGTCGACGCCGCCGGGCAGCCCGTTTTTGATATCGTGGCCCACATCGGCTTCGACTTGTCCGAGCTCGAGAGCGCCCCGGCAGCCGACGTCATCATCGACTTCTCGAACGTCGTGACCTTCGATGCCGTCGTCGCCTATGTCGAGTGCACGGGCGCGGCGTTGGTCTCGGGCACTACAGGCTACACACCCGAGCAGATGGATCGCCTGCGCGAGCTGGGTCAGAACGCCCGCGTCATGCACTCCGGCAATTACTCCATCGGTATCGCAGCCCTGCGTCATCTGGTAGCACAGGCCACACGCGAGCTGCCCGGCTTTGACTGCGAAATCGTCGAGACGCACCATAACCAAAAGGTCGATGCCCCCAGCGGCACTGCAAAGCTGCTGCTCGACGCCGTAGTCGAGGCCGAGCCCAAGGCAGGCTACCACCCCGTCTATGGCCGCGAGGGCATGTGCGGAGCGCGCGACCCCAAGGAGATCGGCATGCACTCGCTGCGCGGTGGCACTGTCGCCGGCGTGCACGAAGTGAGTTTCTTTGGCCAGGACGAAGAAGTCACGCTCACGCATCGCGCCACAAGCCGTCAGATCTTCGTCAACGGCGCCCTGGCAGCCGCGCAGAAGCTCGTCACCCGCGAGCACGGCTTCTATACGTTCGACCAGGTCATGTTTGCCTAACCAGGTATCAACCGGATCCACCCAAAGGAGAGACAGCAAATGAGCAATGCAGCCGAGATGGATGCCCAGGAGATTATCAACTACATCGCCACAGCGCCCAAAAAGACGCCCGTCAAACTGTACGTGCGCGAGAAGCCCGGCATGAAGGTCCAGTGGGGCAATGCGCACGTCTACGGCGGTCGTCGTGGCAAGACCGTCTTTGGTGACTGGGATGAGCTCAAAGCCATCCTTGATGCCAATGCCGATTCCATCGATTACTACGATGTGGAGAACGATTGCCGCAACTCCGCCGTGCCCATGCTCGACCTTAAGGGCATCAACGCCCGCATCGAGCCGGGCGCGATCATCCGTGACCGCGTCGAGATCGGCGATCGCGCCGTCATCATGATGGGTGCCATCATCAATATCGGCTCCGTCATCGGTGAGGGCTCCATGATCGACATGGGCGCCGTGCTGGGCGGCCGCGCCACAGTGGGCAAGAACTGCCACATCGGCGCTGGAACCGTGTTGGCAGGCGTCGTTGAACCCGCAAGCGCCACGCCCGTCATCATCGAGGACGATGTCATGATCGGCGCCAACGCCGTGGTCCTGGAAGGCGTGCACGTAGGCAAGGGCGCTGTCGTTGCCGCCGGCGCCGTGTGCGTCGAGGACGTCCCCGCTGGTGCCGTCGTGGCCGGCGTCCCCGCCCGCGTCATCAAGATGCGCGACGAGAAGACCGACAGCAAGACCGGACTCGAGGAAGGCTTACGCCGGCTGTAGAAGTTACGCGGTTTTACCAAACCGCGTAACGGCTCGACGCTGCAAACGCCCCTAAGCGGCAATCTGACGTTCAATCGTCGGTCGCGTACCGAAGTACGCTTCCCTCCTCTTTCACGTCACCTTGCTCGCCTAGGGGCGTTTTCGCTGACGTATGCTCAGTCTGCAACTCAATTCAGCTCCAAGCAAAAAGGCCGAAGTCCCGAAGGGTTTCGACCTTTGTTTTTCTGCAGCGTCCAAGCGCAGTTTATCTATTCTCGATGCTGCCGATGTTTTTGAGCTCGATGGAAATGAGGCCGTTGGGCTCGTTGACGAACTCGATGTACTCGGAGTTCGAGCCCATCTCGGCCGGAAAGCTGATCTCGATGCCCGTATCGGTACGAATCTTGTGGTTGCGCACGGCCGCACGCTCGACCTGCTTGCGCTCCACGGGCACACGCTCGGGCACCTTCTCTTCGGTCAGCGCCGCGCGTACGCTCTCCTTGATGACCGGCTCGTCCTCAAAGACCTCATCGACGATATCCCAGGGCGGCAGCTCCTCGTCATCCTCAACCTTCTCGGCAACGGCAGCCTTAACCTTAGCGAGCGCTACGGCCGTATTGGCACCGTGCTCCTCGGCGACTTCCTCGACCACGCGCGTCACGGTGTCGATGACCTCCTTGCCCGACACGCCCGTATCGCACTGCAGCAGACCGTCGGGAATGAGCATGCGGTCTTCGCCGGCAATCTTGCGCTTCTTGTCCACATAGCCGATCTCCATGGTGCTCGCACGCACGATGGCATAGCTTGGCACCTTTTGGGAAGGATTCGGCAGGATAGCATAGTGGCGCGCGATGTCGTTGCGTACCTCGCCCTCCTCGCGGCCCACCTCGTGCATAAAGGCCTGCTTGGAGCCCAGCAGCATCACGGCAAACCAGCGGGCATCCTCATCGTCGTCAAAGTCGGCCACGAGCACATCGGTGGACTCGGCTTTTTCGGCCTTGGTAAGCTCGGAGGAAATGAACTCCGCAATCTGCTGCGACAGGTCTACGAACTCGCGCTCGCCAAAGAAATAGCCCTTGAGCTCGCCGCCAAACGCAGAGTTCTCGGCAAACGCGGCGCGTTTATTGTCGGCCGAGGTACGTGCGCGGCGCAGATGCGTGGTCACAAAGTTGCGCACGGTACGGCTCTCGATATCGAGCTCGCGCTGGCTCATGACGTTGACGGCAGAGTCAAAGTCCAGGATATGCAGAATCGCGTGATTGATTTTCATATACGGCATTCCGTTCTAGATCGATTTCGGCACGAACCAGTATAGCGGTCGAGCCCGCCCCAGGCGCATCGAAGATTGGTGCATCGGGGACAGGTTGCTTTGCACCAATGGCTAGCGCAGGAGCTCGGACTGCCATACCTCGAGCTGTTCTGCCAGGCTCTTACCACTAGAAGGCACGCTGAACTCGGGACGTTTGGGCAGCAGCGCACACTTAAGAATTGCCACGATGGTCTGCGAGACAAAGCGTCGCGTATCCTTGTCAAACCCTTGCGCAGCCTGGAGCATCACGGGCAGGCTCTCGCGCAGATTCCCAGCGATATCCGCAAACCGCTCAGCACCCGTAGCCTCAAACACGGAGAACAACGCATCTACAAAACGCTCGCGCTCGCTAGGCGAAACTGCAAGCAGCATCTCGCGAATGGAGCCATCAACGTATCGAGCACCGGCGGACAGGCGCTCACAGTACACGAAGTCGCGACCATCAACCACCCAGCTAAAGGGATTGTGCTGCAGCAGGCTGAACTCGGTGCTCTCAACGATGGCATAGTCCTCCTGCGTCTCGAACATCATGCCAAAGATCGACGACCGAGGTAGCGTCTTGTCGATTCGACCGGAAAGATCGGCAAAGGCGTTGCCGTTCAGAAACTCCTCGACGAAGCCCGGACCATCATGGGAATACGCCTGTTCGATTCGCGCACGGGCGACATCGGAGCACATCGCCGCACCGTACACCGCAAGGTTTCCACCCTTGGAATGACCTCCGCACAAAAGCGGCCCGTCAATCGCATCCGCCGCCTCGTCCACATAACGCGCCGCGGATTCCTGGGCCGGCACAGGATACCGGAACGCCATGTTAAAGTCCTCTTTCCAGCCCACAATCGTGCTGTCGGTCCCCCGGAAGGAAAGATAGCTAAACCCCGCCGGAAACCGGAACGCCATGGCTGCAAACTGCTCTGTCGCCACCACATCGCTCACGGCACGATAGCCGCAAACGTGCACGCCACGGTAGCGAGGACTTGCTGCCACGGCCTCCAGCAAGGCCTTGCTCCCCTCCGGGTCCCACAAGTCGTCAATCATGTCCCGGTAGCACTCGGCACGCAGCAGCTCGCGTACGTCTAGGCCCTGCCAGTTCGTCAGCTCCGCCATATCACCCGGCAAACGCAAATAGGACAACCACGCAAAGACGAGGCTATCCACCGCGCAGAACGGCCTCTCCTCAAACGGATCAAACGCCGTCTGGGCATAGGTTAAAAAATTAGGCGAATCCGACATGGCCCTCCCATCAACTATGCTGCATTGGGGTCAGGTTACTTTGCACCAAAAAGGCGCCCGGGCCGTGTGGGCTCGGACGCCTTCATTGTAGCTTTTCGCTCTAGCGAGCTTGATTTAGCAGGAGAAGTCGACGCTGTCGATGATGTCCTTGAGGGCCTTGGCGGAGGCGGTGAGCTCATGCTGCTCGTCATCGTTCAGCGGCACGGGGACGCGACAGACGACGCCGTCGCGGCCAACGACCGTCGGCATGGAGATGGCAAGATCGGACAGGCCATACTCGCCCACCATGAGCGAGGAGACGGGCAGAACGGTCTGCTCATCGCGCATGACGGCGGTGCAGATGCGCTTGACGGCCATGGCGACGCCATAGTAGGTGGCGTGCTTCTTCTCGATGATGGTGTAAGCGGAGTTCTTGACGTCCTCGGCGATGCGCTTCTCGGCAGCCTCATGCTCCAGATGACCGTGAAGCTCGCAGAAAGTGTTCAGCGGCACGCCGGCAACCTGGGCGCTGGACCAAGCGACAAACTCAGAGTCGCCGTGCTCACCCATGACATAGGCCTGGACATCGCGCGGGTCAACCTCGACGTGGGCACCAAGCATCTGCTGCAGACGGCCAGTGTCGAGCACGGTGCCGGAGCCGATGACATGGCCCTCGGGCAGGCCGGACATCTTGATGGCGGCATAGGTCAGAACATCGACCGGGTTGGAGACAATGAGCAGAATGCCGTCGAAGCCAGACTTCTTAATTTCGGGAATGATGGACTTAAAGATGTTGACGTTCTTGTTGACCAGGTCCAGACGGGTCTCACCGGGCTTCTGGGCAGCGCCAGCGGTGACGACGATCATGGCGGCGTCGGCGACATCGGAATAATCGCCGGCGTAGATTTTCATCGGCTCGGCAAACGTCATGCCGTGCGCGATATCCAGGGCCTCACCCTCGGCGCGGTTCTTGTCCACGTCGATGAGGACCATCTCGGAGAACAGACCGCTCTGCATCAGCGCGAACGCCGAAGACGAACCGACGAAACCGCAGCCGACAATAGCGACCTTCTTCTCGTTAACCATTAGAAACTCCCATCTCTCTCCACAAACAAGCCACCCGGGAACGACCCGAGCGGCTTGTCGTAATCCCAATACATCCAATCGGGACTTTGATTATGCTCCTATTCGCAGCCAAAAATCGACCGTTTACCGAAATTGTTTGCAGGATTCGTAAAATAACTGCACGAAATCGGTTTCGAGCTATTGACGAGTCGAAACAGGTTTCTAATACAGACCCGCCTCGCGGATGGCCTCGACAGCCAAAGCAATCTGATCGGGCGGCAGGACCAGCGCCATGCGCACGTGCCCCTCGCCCGAAGGACCAAAGCTCGCGCCCGGCGTCACCACAACGCCGGCCTTCTCCATGAGCTCCTCGCAAAACGCCATGGAATCGGTGCGACCACCGGGAAGCTTGGCCCACACAAACATAGAGCCATGCGCGTTGGGACGCTCCCAGCCCAAGCCCTCAAGACCGTCGCACAGGGCATCGCGGCGCTCCTGGTACTTCAGACGCTGCGCCTCGACCTCATCGCGCGGACCGTTCAGGCAGGCGATAGCAGCCTTCTGGATCGGGAAGAACATACCAAAGTCGATCTGGCCGCGCAGCTTGGCAAAGGCAGAGACCACGTCCTCGCGGCCGACCAAAAAGCCGATACGCGCACCGGTAACGTTAAACGACTTGGAAAGCGAGAAGAACTCCACGCCCACCTCAAGCGCACCAGGATACTGCAAGAAGCTTCCGCCCGGCTCGCCGTCGAACACGATGTCAGAGTACGCGTTGTCATGGACGATGAGCAGGTCGTGCTCGCGGGCGAAAGCGATGATCTCCTCGTAGACCTCGGGCGTGCCCACCGAGCCGACCGGGTTGGCGGGCAACGACACGATCATATACTTGGCACGATCGGCCACCTCGGGATCGATGCCCGCCACATAGGGCAGGTAATTATGCTCGGCGACCAACGGATAGTACTCGAGCTTGGCATCGGCAATCTTGGCGCCCGCCTCAAAGACCGGGTAGCACGGATCGGGAACCAAAATGGTGTCACCCGGATCGAGCAGGGCCAGGCCCAAATGGCCCACGCCCTCCTGCGTGCCGTTGCACGACTGCACCATAGACGGCGTAATGCCCGAAACGCCAAAGCGGCGCTCATAGTAATCGCACACGGCTTGCTTGAGTTCGGGCAGGTCGCGCAGGGCATACTTCCACATCTCGGGGTCCTGGGCCGCTTGCGTGAGCGCCTCGACCACGTGGTCGTACGGCTTAAAGTCGGGCGTGCCCACGCTCATGTTGTAAATGGTCTTGCCCTGAGCCTTCAGCGCAAGCAGTTTGTTGTTGAGCGAGGCGAAGACCTCCGCGCCAAAGCGGTCGAGACGCTGCGATGCCTGCATGGTGCCACCTTCCGATATAAAAAAGCGGCGCTCCGACAAGAGCGCCGCGCGATACGGGCCATCAGATTGCAAAAGTGTAACGCTTGCACCCGCTGTTTTGGTTCAATTTGGCAACCTTAGTCCATCGGATTGAGCGCGTCAATCTGGGCGAGCCACAGGCGCGAGCTGGCGTCACTCGGCATGCGCCAATCGCCGCGCGGGCTGAGCGTGACCGAGCCCACCTTGGGGCCATCGGGCAGGCAGCTGCGCTTAAACTGCTGGGCAAAGAAGCGACGGTAGAACGTGCGTAGCCACGTGTGAACGGTCTTGGCATCGTAGACGCCCTCGAAGCTCTTGAGCGCCATGCGGTAGATCTTGCCCGGCTCAAAGCCAAAACGCAGCAGGTAGTAGAGGAAGTAGTCGTGCAGCTCGTACGGGCCCACCAGGTCCTCAGTCTTCTGCGCAATCTCGCCGTCGCCCGTGGGCGGCAGGAGCTCGGGGGACACCGGCGTATCGAGGATATCGAGCAAGACCTCGGCAATACGCCCGCCAAAGACATCGGCCGCATAGCGCACCAGATGGCGCACAAGCGTCTTGGGCACGCTCGCGTTGACGGCGTACATGCTCATGTGGTCGCCGTTATAGGTAGCCCAGCCGAGCGCCAGCTCCGACAGGTCGCCCGTGCCGATGACAAAACCGCCAGCCTGGTTGGCCAGATCCATCAGAATCTGCGTACGCTCGCGGGCCTGGCTGTTCTCGTAGGTCACGTCCTGCACGGTCGGATCGTGCTCGATATCCTTAAAGTGCTGCTCCACGGCCGCATGAATCGAAACCTCGCGGAAACTCACACCCAGGTCGCGAGCAAGCGACTCGGCATTGGACTTGGTGCGGTGCGTCGTGCCAAAGCCGGGCATGGACACGGCCGTGATACCGGTGCGCAGCAGCCCCAGTGCATCGAAGGCGCGCACGGTCACAAGCAGTGCTAGCGTGGAGTCCAGGCCGCCCGAAAGACCGATGACAGCCGCCTTGGTACCCGTATGGGCAAGGCGGGTCTTGAGGCCGGCGGTCTGCAGGTCGAGGATGGTCTCGCAGCGCTCGGCCAGATCACCGTGGTCGGCCGGCACAAAAGGCGCGCGAGGGAAAACGCGGTCGATATCAAGCGCATCGCGAAGAACAGGATCCTTCGCAAGCACGCCCTCAAACGAAAACTCAACGGTCGTGGCCTCCGGCGCATCGTCCGCGCGCGTCCACGTCGTCGAGCGACGGCGCTCGGCAACCAGGCGGTCAAGATCAACGTCGGCGATGGCCATATCGCAGGTAAGCAGTTTGGTCGCGGCGAGCTTGGATCCGTTTTCGTAGACGAGGTTCTCGCCCGCAAAGACCATATCGGTCGTGGACTCGCCCTCGCTCGCGTCCGCGTAGGCATAGGCGCAGTACAGGCGCGCGCTCTGGTTGGAGATAAGGCTGCGGCGGTAATCTGCCTTACCGATAATCTCGTCCGAGGCCGACGGGTTGAGAATCACCGTCGCACCGGCAAGCGCCATCTCGGTCGAAGGGGGTGCCGGCACCCACAGGTCCTCGCACACCTCGACACCCAGCACCATATCCTCGGCGCCTTCATCACAGCAGCGGTAGACAAGCCCCGAACCCAGCGGAACCGGACCCTGACCGGCAAACTCGACCCACACAGGATCTGCGGGCGCCGGAGCAAACCAGCGGCACTCGTAGAACTCGCCATAGTTGGGCAGATACTTCTTGGCCGTGAGGCCCAAAAGCTCGCCCGCGCAGCACACGGCGGCGCAGTTGTAGATATTCTCGGCAACCGCAACGGGAAGACCGATGGTAAAGACAATCGACAGCTCACGAGTCTCGTCGAGGATATGCACCAGAGCAGCCTCACAGGCATGCAGCAGCGTGCGGTTATGGAACAGATCAGCCGCGGTATAGCCGGTCAGGTTAAGCTCGGGCAACACCAACGCGCGAACGCCACGCCCGGCAGCATCGCGAACAGCCGCCAGCGCAACCTCGACATTGCCCTCGACATCGGCGACGCGAATCTGCGGCGATGCCGCCGCAACCCGCAGAAAGCCGTCGTTCTTATTAGCCGAAACGCAGCATTGCCTTGTTGATCTGGACACTGGAGGCCCCTTCTACCCTGAGATTCAGTCTAACGGACGTTCACATATCTCTAACTAGCCAAAGCAACCTCCCAGTTTACTGAGACGCTAACCTGTGCTAAGAGCATGTATTCCAAAAAAATCTTTAATTAAAAAAGGAGAAATCGATAATCGACTTCTCCTTTAAGCGAGGCAAGAAAATTCCGAAACTAATGGCAGAATTTATCCATGTAGTCCTCAAAGTCGAACACTTCTACCACGACGCCCTCTTCCTGAGACTCTTTCAGTTGCTCCAAGAGATCTTTGTTAATAACGTCCATGCAGAAACCTCCTCTATCTAATCAGTTGTAGTATATCTGCTTTCATGCAATTATCAACCAACTTGTTTAATTGCTCCTCGCTTGTCGATAGTCCCTCTTTTTTCAAAATGTCGCGCACCTCGTTCTTAGTAATCGGCTTTTCAAACAACGAAAGCAAAGCGAACGAAAAATCATTAACCGCACACATTCTATGGGTGGCACAACTCAGCAGTACTCTTAACCCCTCTTTTGAGCGTCCGACTTCTTTAACAAACGAACTTTTAACCAATTGAAAACCATTATCGTGCATTACATAATCGGCATCGATATTTGTATTCAGCAATCCATAATGCAACAGTTCTTCTATCGCCCTTGTCAGCTCGAGGTCGCCCTGATCAAGAATAAGAGAAATGCTACAATCGGCCTCCAATAAACGGGCCAACTTATGGTATACCAACTGGGAAACAGCATAGACATGATGGTATTCAGAATTATAGAAGTAGGCAAATGGCTCAACGAGCACGACAGAGGTCTTGGAATCCAGCCAGATTCGATCGGCTGGATTTAGACTAGTTAGCCGTCGCTTTACTTTGGTCAAATGTCCCTTATACCTGACAGCGTGAATAGAATCTAGGATCCAGGTCACCTCTGAAATATGAAGCCGCTGGGGCAAGTCAATTGTGTCGCTACCGTTTATGACCTCTTGCATATAAAAATCAATATGATGCTCATCAGATAAGGATTTTGCTTCATTTAAAGTTAAACCAGTGCCTGAAACATAATCTACTTCGAGGCGCAAATCCTCATATTGGGACTGCGGCATTACAGAGACACCATACTTATCGGGATGATTCCAAACATCCGACCCCATAACGAGACCAAAATTCGTAAATCCTCTCGTGGAATATGGAACACCACATACCTGTTTTGAATAATTCAAAACATTCTCTGTATAAGCTAAGGTGTTCAGAGCCTCTTCTTTAGTTTCGGTCGGAAAGCCAATCATAAAAAATAGATGAACAGGAATACCCGCATTGAGACAATCATGGATATTGCGATCAATCCAATCAACTCTCGTGTTCTTCTTCATTAGATCAAGAACTCTTTGGTTGTATGACTCGAGGCCAAACTGAATCTGCCTACATCCACTTTGGTATATCTTGTTAAAAACGTCTGTACTTAGGGTTGGAGAGAACCTCGTTTCTCCATGCCAGAAAAACGTTTTTCCCGATGCGTTTATTTCATCCGCGAGTTGCTCCATTCTTTTGCCTTCGAATGTTTCATCCACAAAAGAGAAAACTCTCGTGCCGTATTTTTCATTTAACCGACACATTATTTCAAATACTCTCGATATAGGCATCTTTCGGTAACAACCACCGGTAGCACCGGGAATGGTGCAGAAGGCGCAATGATTAAAACACTGCCTAGAGGAATAAACCGGCAATATTAGCTCAGGCATGAAGTATTTAGAAAGGGCGAAGCCATCGAAATCGGGAACTGTATCGTTGATAAATGTTTGCTCAATCCGATGGTTTTTATATATCTTTCCACCTTTAGCATGGCAAAGGTTTGGAACACAGTCGAGATTGTCATCACCAGAGTCAAGAGCCTCAAGAAGACGTGCAAGCGGCTCTTCGCCGTCATACATCATTATCGAATCAATGTATTCAAAAAAGGGATGCCATTCTTTCATGCAGTCATCTGCTAAACGAGTAATGTAATTGCCGCCCAATGAGACGTGTTTAACAGATGGACATTCTTCTTTAATCAGTTTCGCTAACGTAACTGCAGAAATCAATTGGAAACAGCCGCTCACCGAAATCCCAATAAACTCGATTTTTTCCCTCTGAATACGCTTAAGAAAGGCAGTTTCATAGAAGGAAATAAACGGATTATGCAAGGTATCCGCAAGCGATTTCATTATTTCTGGTGTCGAATAATAATCATAGGGCAGATCTATGGAGTTGAACGTGTATTTAACTCCATATGAGACGTGATTTATGATATAGAGTGCATTTCTAAAAATGTTTTCAGCATATTGTCTTTCTTTTAGATTAAAGTATCTCTTCGATCTGAAAATATCTTTTGCCTCGTCAACATTAAGTGCCGACTTTTGTATCAACTCGATTGTTAATTGGACATTCGAACTAAACGAATCCTTTGATTCCCGATACCTTTTACAGCACTCTTCGACATGTCTAAAAGATAGGAGGTCATCGTAAAATTCCACGTTTAAGTCAACAATGTCAACTTTGTATTGTTCAACCTCTTGAAGATATGACTTCAAAACAGGCAAGGCAAGATACGGCCCCACTGGACTCCATCCTGGGGGAAATACTAAAAGCGTTTTAGGCATATCAACGTCACATCTTTCGCAAATAATTCAATTGAAACACAACTACCATCATAATTGAAAATACACCAAGTCCTGTAACGAGAATTGAGAACATCGCGATGCTCGTGAACAGCGAAACAAGAAGTGTTGAAATAACAACAGCAACCGATTGCAAAGACTCCCTAATTGAAAACAGGCTTATCGATTCAGATCCGTCTCTCGCCAAATCCTGCAGCGATGTTATGAGAAGCACATCTTGAATGGCGTTTCCGGCACCGACGATAAAAAGGAAAATAAACGATATCCCAGACGCATAGCGATAGCCAAACGCCAGATACGCACCGAGCGCAAGATACGTCACAAAACAATATGATTTAACGCAATCGGAACCACTGATTAAACGACCATATATTGTATTTCCGAACAACAGTCCGATTGTAAGACTACTCTGAAGGAATCCGTATTGTATCGATGACGAGTCAAATTGCAATTGCGCTATAGCTGGCAAAAGAGAATTCAGAGAGCCGAATGCCACGCCACTAGAAATATCGATTAATAGGAAACCAATTGCCAAGTGCTTCGCGCTAAGATCACTAAATGCAGTCCTGTTTTTTTCATTTTTGCTTATTCCCTCTTTATCATTAACCTCGATAACCGACGGAACATCTCGCAGCAACCAGAACGACGCGGCAAAAGAAAGCGCGTCTAATGCAAGAACAGCCTCCGCCCCAAATTGAGCGACAACAAAACCGCCGGCAACTGGCCCCAGAACCATCATCAAATTCTGCAGGAACCCAAACGAATTATTAATTACGTCGCGATTGATACTATTCGTATTGGCTCTTAACAACGAGTAAAAGCAGGGCATTTCTACCGTTCGGCAAAGCGATACCGCGCACGTAATAGCAAACATACTCCATTTACTATCAACAAAAATATAGCAAACGAATAATCCCGCGCGAATTAAGTCTGCCAATCTCATGGCCTGCAGTGTCCCGATACCCATCTTCTGAGGCAGCTGCGCGAGCGCAACTGAAAACAGAGAGGGGGCAAATCTGCAGCAGACCATCAAAGCAGTTGCAGAAACATCGTGAGTTACCTCGTAAATTAGCATTGGCAAAGCAATATTCGCACACCAATTGCCTATTTCGCTTATCCCTCTAGCAATATATAGGACCCGAACCGGACGGCTAGCTCTCAATACCGTGAACATCACGATTAACCTCGTATTTCAGGCCTCGTTCATCCCTTAATAGGAATCCATAATCAACCAAGTACCGCCTCAACACGGCATAATCAGGATAGAGCTGTGACAGCACACGATTAACCTGAAGCTCCGTATAACTTGTATTTAATTCAAAGAAAGAGACGGCCCATAGCAGCATGATTCTTTTATAGCTTTCCTTTTTTGGAATTGAAACCAGCTCGCCATTCTTGAGAAATCGTTTTTTAAAGTCTATTAGCTCATCCATTCACATCCTCCATTTCATACGCATCTAATACTAAAAATGCATACGCTTTAGGTCATCGCATTCAGCTTCTTTATTCGAACTAAACTCGAACTAATCTAAATTATTTGCTCAGACACTCTTCGAAAGCTCGTTTTTCACTCTGAGTAAAATGCCCTTCCCAGTCAGTCCACGAACAGGAAGGCAACTCACAACGAGCGGAGTCGAAACCCTCTGCCGTCGGTCGTTCAAAATGCACGATAACCTTTTCGATATCGCCATCTGTAATCAGGTCAGAATGAATGACCTCGGTTCCATCTTCGAATGTCATATACGGGTACATCACGTAAACCACCTCGCAAACATAAATCCAGTTTAGCATCAAGCTATCGCACCAAAGACAGCAAGCCCCCTTGATGAGTTGATGGTATCTGTTAAATGTCACGTACGATTCACATCTGGTGGGTACCCTGATGGCTACACGAAACGAAGCAGATTTACACCGGGAGGACCCCGTATGACAACCAAGTACACCGACGCGCCGCGCACGCGCGTCATGACGCCGGCATCACTCAACAACGGCGTGCACGAGAACCATTCCATCGGACAGACCATGGCCATCGCGCCCAAAAAGGGCCTGTTCGACGACATTTCCATTCCCCAGATCATCGCCGGCGCCGCAGCTGCCGCCACGAGCGTGGCGCTTGCTTCAAAGATCGGCATTGCCGGCTCGGTGATTGGTGCCGCTGTGAGCTCAGTCATCACTGTTGTGTCCTCGCAGGTCTATCGCCACTTTATCTCCGCCAGCGCCGAAGCAATCAAGGGCACGCATGCCGCTGTCGACTACCCTACCGGCGCCTACGAGCCCGTTGAGCCCAATGTCGAGGAGCACCTAGGTGGCGCCGCAACCACGCAGGAGATGCGCCAGGTTGCGGGACGCGCGACCACGGCGCGCGTCGCTCCCAACAGCCTGCGCGCCAAGGCGGCGGCTGAGCGCAGCCAGACGCAAAAGAAGGTCATCGTCTTCTCGATCGCTATCGCCATCGTCGCGGTCATCGCCTGCGCCGGCGCCATCCTTATCACCACTGCCGGTGAGGGTCTGGGCGAGCGTCCCGAGCCAATCCTGTCGTCGCGCACGACCGAGAGCGATGCAAATGGCAACACCCAGTCGCAGGATCAGCAAGCACAGACGGACGATACGCAAGACAGTTCTACCTCTGCCAATTCGTCCTCGAACACCCAAAACCAATCGCAGGGCACCGATTCCTCTGCGAACAACAGCGGCACGCAATCCGGCACGACTGACTCAAGCCAAACGACTGACGGCTCTCAACCGAGCACGGGCGGCCAGACGAGCGACACCACGTCGGGAACGGGCACAGCAGGCAGCAGCAACAGCAATTCGAGTGACACCACATTGGGCACGACATCTAACAGCTCGAGCCAAGGCACGGCATCGGGCAACTAAGCACTGCATCCCCAGATAGGCAACCTGTACAACGGGCGCGAATCGATAGCGGTTCGCGCCCGTTTGCCTTGGGTGCCGCCATGGCGAACGCTATGCGATGGTAAGATGCTTTACGTGTGTAAAGAGGAGATTTGCCATGAGCAAGACAATAGTTAGGCCCACGCTATCGCTGGGCAACCACATCTATCTGTATCGCCTGCTGCGCGACGCGATTGGGTGCGGTAAGCAAACGTTTATGACGCAGGTCGAGGAGGCGCTCGCCGCCGGCGACATGGCCGCTTATGACTTGGGCTTCGAGTCCACGCGCGAGTTGCTCGAGGAACTCGACGACTGCATTAAACTGACCGTCTTTAAGGGCGGCCGCCTGTATGCCACCGTCATCGCCAACGAGGCATGGGATGCCGCCCTTGCCAAGGACGAGGACAAGCGCAAGGCTACCAAGGGCGCCAAGCAGTCCTACAAAAAGAAGAAGCACGGCAAGAAGGACCTGAAGGCCGTGCGCCCCAAGCACGTTAAGCGTCCCGAGCCCGAAGCCATGGTTGGAGCCGTGCCGGAACCCGAACCCGAGACAGAGATCGAAGTCGCTATTGGAGTAACAGCAGAGGCCGAAACCGAAATCGCCGCCACGACCGATCCCGAAGTCATATCCGAGCAGGAAGCCACTGCGGAGCTCAACGAGGCATCCAAGTCGACAACCGAAGAGGCGGCTGGCCAGCCCGAGGCGCCCGTGTTCCAGAACCACGATGTCTTTGGCGACAACACCGAGGACAATCAGTCCGACGAGCTCGCGGATCAAGATGCTGCCGAGGCAACACCGGAGCCCGAGGCGCCCCAGCCTGCCATCTCGCTCACGGTTGTCTACGACCCCGAGAACGCCAACGCCGGCATCACCACCATGGTATCCACGCCGGTCGAGGCCAAGCCGAACGTCGAGGCAGAGGACACTCCGCAGGCCGATGCCAAAACCGGGACCGAAGACACGTCCATCTCCGTGGAACCGACAGATTCCATAGCTAAGCCAGAAGCGGCATCTGAGTCTGCACCTGTCATTGAGTCCGCATCCGCACCCGCCTGTGACCAGGCTCCCACACCTGCACCGACTCCGGTCCCCAATTCAGCACCGGCCCCCGCTTCCGCAGCACCAACCATCCCCGGGGACTTCCCCATCGATTTCGCGACCGAGGTCTTCTGCCCTAGCCCGCTGCTGCACCAGCTGTCGACTTATCTCCCCTACGGCGCCGACACCCTCGGCATCGTCGGCGAGTACTACTGGATCGCTCGCGAGCGCGGTACCATCGAGGCCGGCCGTAACCGCGCGAGCTTCCCCCTGCGCTACACACAGGCCGGCAAACGCCACGAAGTCACCGTACGCATTCGCCGCAACACCACCGGCGGCCTCGGAGCCACCTGGGCCATCGACAAGGTCGAAGCCCCGGTCGAGTAAAAAACGGCCTCGGATAGCCAATTGACCATCCGAGGCCGTTTGAATTCAGGCCTTTTAGTTGTCATCGGCGCATATAGACACCAGAGAAGCAAGCTCATCCTCAAGTTGCGGAGCAAAGTATCTAAAAGAAACCTGCGCTCCAGTCGGTATCGACTCAATCATATTCGCAGCATTATCTGAAACTCGGTACGATGCAGTTTCACCTGTCTTCAAATCCTCTATTGAGCAGACAGCGTCTTCAGCATCAATCGACCTAAGCACGCCTTTTCCTTGTAACATCACATCGGCATGCCCGCCAGCTATTTCTAATGAACCTGAGTCTGTCGCAGTCACTTCTCCGGAACCTCCGCGCGATATCTCTTCCTTTGTTGAACAGCCCACCAATGAAGCCATCAGCACCAAAGACAGAGCTAGACGAATCGTCCTACTTCGAAAAAGTCGTTCCATAAGTCCACGCATAATAGCTCTGATCATACTTCAGGAAGGATAAAGATGAATTCCAGCCGTCCGCTATGCCAATCATCTGCCTTGTCTCTCCAGTTTTCTTACCAGTAAGTGTGGCGTAAGCCTCCGCTGTTACAGAATGGGCTGATCCGTTGTACAAACTCGCATGTAAAACATTCGGTCTATTAGAGTTAATCTCATTTTGAATGCTCGCGATAGCCGGAGAGGAGACAGTGCGGGCGATAAGAGTACTTCCTCTGCTTGCGCAGTAATTTGTAAACCCCGTTGCACAGGTTGATATCGGCGTTCCGCCCAAAACAACGCCGGGAACAGTCTGTTCTTCATCGGAAAGAGCATGGGTATTGGTGTAATTCCATATCTGCATATATTGCGAAGGGTCGTTATATAAATTGGCAATGCCATACAGTTCCGCAACGTTCGAAAAAGCTGTCACCATACAAGCATAGTGGGCAGTAAGCCTCTTAATCTCGCTTTCATCATATGACATAAACTGAGAAATGGAACGAAACCCAGATACTGTGTAATCCTGCATTTGAGTTGCGTAAATTACGACATCGTTCCAGCTTGAAGGTTTATTCGATAAAACGACAGGCCGTCCTTCTATGGAAACAGCCGGGATTGTTCTTCCGCAATTTGTTGTTATTGAACCGTCCAAAGATTGCACACCGAATTCGAATGGATTGATCATTACGACTGGGTTATTGAAAGAATAAGACTCAACACCAAGATCTCCTCCCCGATCCATAGGGCTGACTAAGCCGTCTCCAAAACGATATCCCGTAAGTATTTCATCATCTGAAGCATCTAAAACCAAATAGCCCGCGGCTCTATTGAATGTCACAACCGGAACAATGTAGCCAAGCGGGGACCCATCAACGTCTACAAAAGGAATAGGGTCAGAAGGCGTATACGAAGAGCCGAGGAGTCCCTTTATATATTTATCGGCAAGCTCTTGCGCAATTTCTGAAGTAAATTGTATCTGCTCACCATCAATATTGCCCGTCGAAGCAAAAACCTCTTTCGGACGTGCGGCTAAGGCGACAATTGAAGACGCGACAAGTTGCAGAAAACGACGACGCGAAAGCATATGTTCTTCTTTCTAGAGGAGCGACTTATAAGATACTCCTATTCTATAACCTTTTTTGTAACGTTACAGCACTGGTTATATTTCAATTCGATTTGCTTATGTCCTTGTAACCCAATACGTCTTTACGTTTTAAACGGAATTAGAAAATCACTCATAGCAAAAACGGGCTTTAATCCCAAAGAGATGACTTTGATTATGAATCAAACCAGCAGCCAGGGCATAGCTGCAGTGCAATTGCTACAAGAAAGGCCGCCCTTGCTGGCGGCCTTTCTACTTGCTACTAGTCACGCGTCAGCTTGCGGTGAATACGATGCGGCTGGGCTGCGTCCTCGCCCAGGCGCTCGATGCGGTTGGCCTGATAGGCCTCGAAGTTGCCCTCGAACCAATACCAGTTGCCCGGATTCTCGTCGGTGCCCTCCCACGCCAGAATGTGCGTGGCGACGCGGTCCAGGAACATACGATCGTGGCTAATAACCACCGAGCAGCCCGGGAACTCGAGCAGCGCCGCCTCGAGTGAGGACAGCGTCTCGACGTCGAGATCGTTCGTGGGCTCGTCGAGGAGCAGCAGGTTGCCGCCCTGCTTGAGCGTGAGCGCCAGGTTCAGACGGTTGCGCTCGCCACCGGAGAGTACGCCAGCGCGCTTCTGCTGGTCCTGGCCCTTAAAGCCAAAGCTCGCCACATAAGCACGGCTCGGAACCTCGGTCTCGCCGACCATCATGTGGTCCAGGCCGTCCGAGACGACCTCCCACAGGTTCTTATCGGGGTCGATGCCAGAACGGTTCTGATCGACATAGGAGATCTTGACGGTCTCGCCCACCTCGAGCTCGCCCGAAGTCAGCGGCTCCAGGCCCACGATGGTCTTGAACAGCGTGGTCTTACCGACACCGTTGGGGCCGATGACGCCCACGATGCCGTTGCGCGGCAGGGTGAACGAAAGGTCGTCGATGAGCACGCGACCGTCGAATTCCTTGTGCAGGTGATGGGCCTCGAGCACCTTGTTACCCAAACGCGGTCCAACGGGAATGCGGATATCGGTCCAGTCGAGCTTCTGGCTTGCGCGGGCCTCGGCCTCCATCTCCTCGTAGCGAGCCAGACGAGCCTTGTTCTTGGCCTGGCGAGCCTTGGGCGAGCTGCGTACCCACTCGAGCTCGGCCTCCATGCGCTTGGCGAGCTTGGCGTCGCGGTTGCCCTGCGCCTCGATACGGGCGGCCTTGGTCTCCAGATACGTGGAGTAGTTGCCCTTGTAGGGATAAAGGTGACCGCGGTCGACCTCGCAGATCCACTCGGCAACGTTATCCAGGAAGTAGCGATCGTGCGTGACGGCAAGCACCGCGCCCTGGTAGTTGTGAAGGAAGTGCTCGAGCCACAGGATCGACTCAGCGTCTAGGTGGTTTGTGGGCTCGTCAAGCAGCAGCAGGTCGGGAGCCTCGAGCAGCAGCTTGCACAGGGCCACGCGACGGCGCTCGCCGCCGGAAAGCACGTTGACCGGCATGTCGGAATCGGGCAGCTGCAGGGCGTCCATGGCCTGGCCGAGCTTGGAATCGATATCCCAGCCATCAGCGGCGTCGATCTCGTCCTGGAGCTTGCCCATCTCGGCCATGAGGGCGTCCATGTCGCAGTCCGGGTCGCACATCTCCTCGCCGATCTTGTTGAAGCGATCGACCTTGGCAATCATGTCGCCAAACGCCATGCGCACGTTCTCGATGACGGTCTTGTCGTCGTCGAGCGGCGGCTCCTGTTGCAGGATACCCACGGTGTAGCCGGGGGTGAGCCTGGCATCGCCGTTGGAGACCTCCTCGATACCGGCCATGATCTTGAGCAGGGTCGACTTACCCATGCCGTTAGGACCCACGACGCCGATCTTGGCACCGGGATAGAAGCTCAGGGTCACGTCGTCAAGAATCACCTTGTCGCCATGGGCCTTGCGAGCCTGATACATCTGGTAGATAAACTCCGCCATTTGCCTGTTTTATCCTTTCTACCTGCTGTTTCCCTATTCTTGATTCGCTTTAGTGGAAACGAAATGAGGAAACCAGCTCTGAAACTTAACGAAAAAGGGGCATGGTTGCCCACACCCCCTAATACTACCTGGGAAAAGTCCCCCTTAACACACTATGAACTGCGTACGCTAGTTTTCCGCAACCTTAACGAGCGGCTCGCTGCGATTTGCGCCACAGCAGATACGAATAGACGTAGGCAGCTCCAGCTGAACCAAACGCCAGAACCGCAATCACCGCGGCGACGACTTCACTCGAAAGCACACTACCCGCCACGCCCATCACAATCAAACCAACACCCAGCACCATAAAGCAGGCGCCGCCAAAACGCTGCGTACGGCGCCAGTTCTCGGGATCGGCAAGCGCCCAAGGCGTCTTGATACCGAGCGTATAGTTCTGCTTCACACGCGGCAAGTAGTTGCCTACGCCGATGAACAGCAAACCGACAGCACTGGAAATCAGCACGTTGACCGAACCGACCGCCGGCACCACGCCCCAGACCGTAAGCTCACCCAACCAGCTTATGGCACACATGAATACCGTGAAAGCAATTACAAAACCCTGATAGAACTTGCCCGAGGTCCGATACGCCTCGCCCTTGGGGTCAATGCGTGGCACGACGTAGAACATTGCGAGAAGCGCCAGAGGCAGCACGCCGAGCGCGGAGGCCATTCAGCTAGGACCCCAACCGTCGACGGCGCCGTTCGCGCCCCAGTGCGTGGGAATCTGCGCAGGCAAGCTCGGCATCACCATAAGGTGCGCCGCGACATTAATAGCGCAGACCACAACAAGCATGGCCCATACACGCGGCGATACCCCCGTGGCGTGAATGCCCTTGTTTTCGTTATTCATCCTCATCACCTTCAGTGTCCGTAAAGCCCATAAACCAGCCAATCAAGTCCTGCATGACGGTGGTGTTTAAGCTGTAAACGAAGTTTTGGCCATGGCGCTCGTCGGTCACCAGCCCGGCGTTTTTGAGCGTCGCCAAATGATGGCTCAATGACGGCTTGCTGATGTCAAAATGCTCGGCAAGCTCCCCGGCCGTACAATTGCCCTCGCGCAGCAACTCCAAAATGCGCCGTCGCGTTGGATCGGCCAGCGCCTTAAAACCCTCTCCCGGCATAGAACCTCCTCTCGCTATCTCTCGCGACGTGCACACTATACTCATTATTTAGATGTTTGTCTAATTATCTAATAGCAATGTTATGTATAGAACATTCGTTCGTTTTTAGATACAATGGGTCCAGAAGCAGATGGGCCAGCTCCCTCTTCCCAAGAAGGAGATGGACTATGAGTATTGATAATGTCCTGACGTTGTTATTGCTTGTAATCGCGGCTGTGGAACTCGGCATCCACATAGGAGGTCGAATGAAATAGCCGCCCCCGCGTAATGCGAAGACGGCCACTTCTCACGCTACAAACGTGTTTGGGAGTTGGCCAACCCGCTGCAACGGGTGCCATCTGCTTCATCTTATGCGAATCCTTGCCTCATTTCAACAAGCCCCTAGGGCTCAAATGGAATCGCGATAATACCTATAATGGTGATAGCTAAAACACGATTCGCTTCCCCATCGGAGGATGTCTATGACCGAAACCGCTGCTCTCGTCGAGACACGCGACACCAAACTCGAGATCATCATGGGCCGTGAGGCACTCGATAGACTCGCCAACGCCACGGTGCTGGTGCTCGGCTGCGGAGGCGTGGGCTCTAACTGCTGCGAGGCACTTGTCCGCGGCGGCATCGGTCATTTTGTGATTCTGGACAAGGATATCGTCGCGCCCAGCAACATCAATCGACAGGCCATCGCCTTTCACAGCACCGTCGGCAAG
This sequence comes from Collinsella sp. AM23-17, assembly GCF_003470945.1. Taxonomy (NCBI): domain Bacteria; kingdom Bacillati; phylum Actinomycetota; class Coriobacteriia; order Coriobacteriales; family Coriobacteriaceae; genus Collinsella; species Collinsella sp. AM23-17. Next base: position 44,549 of record NZ_QRHU01000009.1, read on the forward strand.
CGCAAGGTTGACGTGATGGAAGCCATGATCCACGACATCAATCCCGCCGCCAGCGTTATCAAGCGCACCGAATACCTGCTGAGCGACAACATCGACGAGTTCTTCGCGGGCGTTTTGGAGCAGACGGGTGGCAAGCTCGACTACGTCGTCGACGCCATCGACACCATCTCGGCCAAGCTCACCATTGCCAAATATGCTCAGGACAATGACATTCGTTTGGTTAGCTCCATGGGCGGGGCCAACAAGCTCCATCCCGAATGCCTGCATTTTGCCGACATTTTTGACACCGTGCGCGACCCCATGAGCCGCATCATGCGCAAAGAGTGCAAAAAACGTGGCATCAAGAGCCTTCACGTGCTGTTTAGCTGCGAGGAGTCGGTAAAGACCCAGCCCCGCGACCCTTCCAACATCCACGAGCGCACCGAGCTGGGAACCGCGAGCTTTATGCCACCCATCATGGGCCAGATGATCGCCGGCGAGGTTATCCGCCAGATCAGTGGCCGCGGCACCGAGCGCGTGCGCGCCGATGGCCAGCGCCTAGACTAGCGGAGCGCGCCGAGATGGAGCCCCGGTTATTTGATGCACACTGCCATCTTGATCTAATGGCTCACCCGGACGCCGTTGCCGATGAGGCAACGGCGCTGGGCCTGATTCTATTTGACTGCGGCGTCGATCCGCACGACTTTGCACGCGCCAAGAAGCGCGCCTGCGGCCGTTCAAATATCTTTGCCGGCATCGGCCTCCATCCCTGGTGGCTCGCCGACGGACGATATGGCAACGCTGAAATCAATCTGCTTTGCGAAGTTGCTGCCCAAGAGCGCTATATCGGCGAAGTCGGACTCGACTTTTCCGCGCGCTTTGCTGGAAGTGAGCCGCTACAAATACAGGCATTTGACCGGCTCTGCGATGCGCTCGTGCAGCATCCTCTTACCGGGCGCGTGATATCAATTCACGCCGTTCGTTCGGCGGGAACCGTACTGAACGTCCTCGAATCGCATGGACTACTCATCCCAAACTCCGACTCCCCCGTTATCATCTTCCACTGGTTTAGCGGCACTTCGGACGAACTCGTCCGCGCGCGAAACGCAGGCTGCTATTTTTCCGTGAACGAGCGCATGCTCGCCACCAAGCGCGGTCGCGAATATGCCCGACAGATTCCACTCGACCGTCTACTGCTCGAGACTGATGCGCCGACCGAGCCAAACACAGAAACAAGCGTGCAATCGCTCATCAGATCGCTCGCAAGGACCTCGATGCGCATTGCCTCACTCAAAAACTGTGACGCAAAGCGCATCGAGTCGGTAGTTTTAGCAAATGCGCACTCTGTTTTTGACCTTCGCTAACCCCTGTGGGCAAAAATGCCAAGGGACATGCGAATCGCACAATGCAGTCCCTATTGGCAGGCAGTACAATTCGGCAGCATTACACCAATTCGTGCATGAGATCACGGTTGCGTGCATACAATTCGTCGAAGATATGACGGCGCGACGCATATAGCTCGTGGGCAGCCATATCGGGCACGATTGTTTGTGCAACGCCAAGGACTTGGGCGAGTTCATCCCATGATGCATAGGCGCCACCTGCGAGAGATGCCATGATGGCATCACCGAAGCATGCGCCCACCGTAACCTTGGCAACCGAGACCTCGCGCCCGCATACGTCGGCGATAGCCTGCATCCAAACTGGATTCTTGGTTCCACCTCCGACAAGCATAATGCGCCCAATTGGCAGTCCATGCTCTCGCTCGATAATGTCGACATGGGATGCAACGGTATACGCGACGCCTTCCAAGGCGGCGCGAACCATATGGGCTCGCGTATGCCTTCCGGTCAGGCCAAAGAAGACGCCACGCGCCTCGGGATCATTGAGCGGAGTACGCTCCCCCGCAAAGTACGGCAGACACAGGAGCCCATCGGCACCCGGCGCCACATCGGCGGCATCATGCGCCATAACCGAATATGCATCGGGGCCACCGTGGCCCTCGGCCTCTACGGCGTCGCGATACAGCTCTTGGCGCAACCACGATGTGAGTGCACCCGCCGTATTGGTCCCCGCGCAGATCCCGTAAGTTCCGGGAATGATAAACGTTCCTGGCCACAGGCGGGCATCATCGACCATATGATCAGCTAAGTAGATGAAATACGCCGTGCTCCCCAACTGAACCATCATATCGCCGGGACGGAATACACCCGTCGAAATGGCCTCGGCACCAGAGTCGCCCGTTCCCACCAAGACAGGTGTCCCCGCCACGAGCCCCGTCGCCTCAGCCGCACGCTGCGTAATCACCCCGGCAATATCGGTAGCCGACATTACCTCCGCCATCTGGTCAGGCCGGCAGAAACGAGCACATTCCCGAGCATCAACCTTCCAAGTGTAGCGGTCATATAGGGGAAGAAAATCCTCCGCCAAATAACGGTCCACCGTAAAACGCCCCGTCAACTTTGCGCACAGAAACGATGACGCCGTCAGGAACTTCGCGGCACGTTCGTGCACCTCGGGCATATTCTCCTTAAACCACAAGATCTTAGGAGCAATATCTGACGAACAGGGATCGTGCCCGAAAAGCTCGCGCGCGCGATCTGACCCATATTCGGAAAGAAGCTCGTCAATCTGCGGCTTCGAACGTGCATCGACTCCATATAAAATCGCGGGCGCCAGCGCGTTGCACTCGGTATCGACCGGTACGCAGTCGCAACCCAATGCGGAAAGGCCCACGCATCCGATCTGCGCCGCGTTAACCCCCGATCGCACCACCAGCTCGCGCGACAAGCGGCAAAAATCGCCCCACCAAACTGCCTCCGCATCATGCTGGTACCATCCATCACGCGGGTTGTCCGTCTCGTGTCCACAAGAGGCCTGGCAAACGATGTTGCATCGATCATCGATTAAAACGCCTTTAGAGGCACTTGTCCCAATATCAATACCCAGATAGAACGCCATAGGTGCCTACTCCCCTCGCGCCGTGCGAGCGGCAGCTATAAAACGAGCTACCCGCTCAACATCAACCGGGGCATCCAGCTTTCCATCGCGCTTTAAGCACGTGCCGACAAACGCGCCATCGTAGTGAGCAAATACGTCAGCCACGGTATTTTCGCGACAACCGGTGCCACACACCACAGGTACTTGGCCAACACGCTCGCGGACTTCATCGGCAAGCTCGCCCGAAGCGCCGCGGCCGGCAGCCGAACCGCCGATGACCATCGCATCCGGTAGGCAATTAAAGAGAAGTGAATCGGCAATGTCCGCAGTCGTGCGGTCGTTGAGATAAACCTCCCCCTCGCTCGTGATGAAGTGAAAAAGCTTGAGGTCGTCCAAGCGCAGCGCCGCCTTGCGACGCATGGTGTGAGCGAAATCTCGGTTAATCAGCCCGAGATCACCGGCCCAGGCACCGCAAAAATTGCAGCGCGTGAACTGCGCGTCGACGGCAGCGCACAGCTCGATTGTGGCATCACCATCGTAAATTGCCTCAGCTCCCCAAGGAGTCGACAGATCATGGGATAGAGCCCCGATTACATAGCCCATCGATGCAAGGGTTGAGGGAGAAACGTGCTGCTCATAGGGCATCGAGAGCTCATTGGTAATCAAAATGCCATCGACACCGCCCTGCTGCAACGCTTCGAGATCGCGCTTGGCGGCTTCCACGACCTGTGACACGCTTCCGCCCGGGTAATACAGTGGATCGTCCGGCAGAGGACGCAGGTGCAGCATTCCGATAACCGGCTTTTCGGTCTTGAACATCGAAGTTAGAAACGACATAACGTGCTCCTTCATAGGGTTATTGCAGGGACGCTACTCCCCCAGCACCTCGACGTACACTTTTCGCTTCTGCGGACCGTCAAACTCCGCAAGATAGATGTTCTGGGCACCTCCGCACACGATGTGGCCATCTTGGACGGGAAAGAAGCAACTGTTTCCACAAATCATGCTCTTGATATGCCCACAGGAGTTGTTACCGGTGGCTCCATAGCTCGGCAGGAAGTGTGCATGCGCATAGGGGGCATCGAGTGGGGCGATGCGATCAAGCGTCTCCATAAGATCCGTCTCCACGCAGGGCAGCCCCTCGTTTACCACGATTCCGCAGGTCGTATGCGACAAAATAATCGCCGCCAAGCCATTGGTCACCGAGCTGCGTTCGATGGCAGCGTGCACGTCCTCGGTAATATCGATGAACTGGTCCGGAGCAGTCGATAGATAGCTCAATGTCTCGAGCGTCACCATGTTCACTCATCCCCTTCAAGAAAACACAGGGCATTACCCCAGTAGAGCCTTTCTCGCGCATCATCGCGCATGGGCACGGTATCGAGCGCCCGCTTGAGTTTGAATGCACGGAAGCGCGGCGTATTGCTGGCGAACATCACTTGGTGCGATAGCGCGCGCTCATACCACAGCGGCCCCATATCGACCGTGAAAAGACGCTGCATCATCTCCTCGGGCGAATCGATGTAAGTGATAGAGGTGTCCGCATAGCAGTTGGGATACTTGAGCAGCATCGCCACGGTCTCGCGCACCCAGGGCCAGCCAAAATGGGTCAAACTAAAACGCACATTTGGATGCGTTGCGATTGTGTGCTCAAATGCAAGCGGGTTACTGCGCGAGAGCTCTGCGCCCGGCTCCCAAGACATACCGGCATGGAAAACCACCGGCTTGTTATAGCGCTCGCACAGTTCGTAAAGCGGCTCGGCCACAGCATCATCGGGGGCAAAACCCTGCTTTGCAGGATGCAGGCAAAGCCCCTTTGCCCCCAACTCGGTAAAGGCGCGCTCCAATTCGTCTGCGGCACCGCTCACCTGCGGGTCTACGCTCGCAAATCCCCACAGACGATCGGGATGTGCGGCAACCAGCATGGCAATCTGGTCATTGGTGCCAAAGTGCCCTCCGCATGCCGTGGTTACATCGAGCGGCATGAGCACGCTCTTCTGCACATCGCAGACGTCCATCTCGACTTGAAGCTCATCCCAATCCATGGGGCCCATATGCCCCATACCAAATTCTCGTGACCAAAAACCGAATCCATCAGGCTCATCACCCGGCGTACAGATCTCGCCGTAGAGCATAGGATGGACCAACATGTCGATAACCATTTCGTACTCCTTTCCAGGCATTTGACCCTAGTACGGCTCAAACGAACCAATCACTCGGGACGACAGCTCAGCGCCCGCCTTCATACACGCCGGAATATCAAGGCCATCGATCACGCCCTTGGTAAATCCGGCGATATACGAGTCGCCGGCACCCACGGTATTAACGACCTTCTCCGCCGGCACGATCCCGCACTCATAGAAGCGTTCACCGTCATAGGCAATGCTTCCCTTCTCGCCAAGCGTGGCAACCGCAACGCGCGGCCCCAATTCCTGCACGTGACGTACCCAGTCTCGCAGCTCCGGAGTGTCATCTTCAAACGACATAAATGCGTAGTCAACGTAGGGAAAATGATTCTCGCAGGCATATTCGGGATCCTGGCTGAACACCGAGAAGTCCATAACCACCGTCTTGCCCGCATCATGCCACTCGGGCAGGAGGTCCAAACAATTGCCAAACAGGTCGGTATGAATGATGTCATGCTCTAGGATAAACGCCCGGTCGTCTTCATTCGGTCGATATGTCTCCATTACGCCATCGATTGCCTCGAGATGTACACGATCGACGCCGTCTTTCAATGCCATGAGCATCACCGAAGTGTCGCCATCCTCCACCCGCAGGTGTGAGATATCAAACCCCTCGGCGGCCAGCGCCTCCCTCATCTTGTCTCCGTACTCGTCCTTGCCGACAACCGACACGGCGGATACCGAAACGCCCATTCGTGCAAGATGGATACCCCAGTCAATGCCGTTACCAGTCGGATAGAACACGCCGATGTTTTGATAGACGTCCGCGCAGCAAAAACCAGCCGCACACGCTTTAATACCCATACTCTTCTCCAATGTTCAAAAGGGGACCCACCACATAACGAGCCCCCTTTTCGCGTTTCGCTTATTGTTTTGCATCGGCTGTCCAAGGCCTCATAGCCAGACCGCCGTACGCTTTCTTAAGCTATTCGACGATTGGTGCTCCGTGGCCCCAAGAACCTTCCATGCCGCACACGGTCGAGGCAAACCCGGCAGCAAAATCGAGCGCGCGCTCGATGGCCTCGGCGCCATCCTCACCACGCTTGGCGGAATCGAGATAGCACATCAAAAACGAGGTGAGGAACGAGTCGCCCGCCCCCATGGTGTCCTTCATGTCCGTTACCGGTTTAGCCAGCTGGCGGTAATAACGCTCGCCGTCGTAAGCGATGCAGCCCTCGGCGCCCGCCGTAGCCGACACAAAACGCGGACCCAGACCCTTCACCCATGCCAGACGCTCGCGAATCTCGTCCTCACTCGCGGCATCCGCCGCACTAAAGAAAGCAAAATCGACGTAGGGCGCAATCTGCTCGTAGTACTCGTCGGTGGAGTCGTCCGAAAAGTCAAAAGAGACCGTGACGCCCGCAGCCTTTAACTTGGGCAGCTCGCGCTCGGTGAAGCAATAGTTGCCCGAATGAACCACATCGAACTGCTTCATGTACGAAAGGTCAAAGCGATCGAGGACATAGCGCGCATCGCCACGGATACCGCCCTCGTTGGAGCCGAGGAAGACACGGTCACCGTCAACGACGGTCACGCGAGCCGCTCCGTTCTCGCCAATCATCTGCTCGCACTTGTCAAGCTCGATACCCTCATCCTCGAGGCTTGCAATGACATGCTCGGCAGCGGCGTCATTGCCAAAAATGCCCATGTATGCAGAGCGTGCGGCACCGCATTTCTTGGCATAAACGGCGAAGTTCACCGCATTGCCGCCGGGATACATGGTGTGGATATGCTCGTAGCGATCGACGACGTTATCGCCAAATCCGAGCGCGTTAACGTTAAATGCCATGGCCTTTGCCCCTTCTAGTACTCGACAACACCCATATAGCGACGGAAATCGGGATCGTGATCAAACACCTTGCCGCGTGCAGCACGCAGCTCGCAGTTCATGGCGTAGAACAGCACCGGGTCCAGATAGGCACGGACGCTCGCCGGCACGGCTTCCATACCGTATTCCTTGGCATCGAGCACCATCAGCGTATCGGTATGCGTCTTAAGGAACGCAAGGGCGCGCTCGTCCATAGCACGGCACTCGCTGGAGCCCATCTGCAGGAAGTAAAAAACGCCATCCTGAGTAGCCTCGAAGGGGCCGTGGAAGTACTCGGCAGAGTGGATGTAGCTGCAGTGCTGCCACTGCATCTCCATAAGAGAGCAGATAGCGAAACCGTAGGTCTGGCTAAAGTTGGGACCGCTGCCCAGAATGTAGAAGAACTCGTGCTCCTGGCAAAGCTTGGCAAAACGATCGCCTAGCTCGGCATTTACCTTCTCACGTGCCGGGGGAAGAATCTTATCCATCTCGGCGATACCGGCATACATATCGGCAAGATCGGCGTAGCCCTCCTGCTGATCGAGCAGCTCGGCCGCAAGCGACAGCGAAATGCCAGCGGGGACCTCGGCCTGCGGCACGCCCTCGCCCCACGGGTAGACCCACGTGGTCCACTTGCCGGAGTCAATCTTGGATCCAGCGTTGTCGGTCTGGGCGATCACCGTAGCGCCGGCTGCAAGGGCAATCTCACAGCCCTCGACGACCTCGGGGGTGTTGCCACTGTGGCTGCAAGCAATGACCAGGGATTTCTCACTCAAGCGGCGCGGGCGCATGATATCAAACTCGCGAGCCGTATAGATATACGAAGTGAAGGTGGTTGCCTCGCGCTGCAGAAGCTCATGAGCCGGGATCAAATCGATCATGGAGCCACCGCAAGCAATCCAGTAGACGCTGTCGAACTTGCCCTTCTCGGCAATTGCCTCTTTGATCAGATCGTGTGCGTTCATATCCAGTTCCTTTCTTGTTTGGTCCGCAATCAATGACGTTGGCTGCGTGGCCGATAGTTGGTTTAGTCAATCAGATATTTCTCGAATGCGGCCATGTTCTTGGCATCTGCCGCCGCCGGGTCATCGTAGTAACGCCCGTCCGTGATTTCCTGGCCTAGCATGCCATCGAAACCATGGGCATTAAGCGTGGCGACGAAGGCGTCCATATCGTGCTTGCCATCGCCCCACACCAGATGGCCATACGGGTCACCGTCGATAAAGTGCATCTCGTGAATTGCCCCATCACCAAAGGCGGCAAACCAGTCCTCGAGCGTCTCGCCCGCAACGCCCATCGCGGTTGTATCAACCATGGGCTGTAAGTACGGGCTCGCGACCTCGTCAATCATGCGCTTCGCATCGGAAACCGTCGTTACAAGGTTGCTCTCCTCGGGACGCAGGCTTTCCATCGTAAGCACCAGACCGTGCTCACCGGCATACTCCGCCAGAATGGACAAGTGCTCGCGGCTGCGCTTCCAGGCTTCCTCGCGGTCCTCGTCCCAGTCGCCCCAGCCCGAGTTGACGGACATACGGTCGCACCCAAGTACCTCGGCAAGCTCAATGCCGTGCTTAAAGTACGCCAGGCTGCGCTGTTCATGCAGCGGTTTGCGTGCGCAGTACTGCCAAGGATAGACAACATTCTCGGGGCACAGAGTACGATACCTAAGCCCACGGTCTGCAGCCTTTTTCGCCAGGACCTCAGCCTCAAAGTAGCCCGTGTGGTCGAGCGTCACATGCGGCTCCGCACACCACAGCTCAATGGACTCAAAGCCCAAACGCTGCTGCACATCAAGGAAGTAATCGAGCGACCACATGATGTAGTGGATATTCATGCCCGCAATCTGTTCGCGGCGCAGCGTCGGTTTGGATTCAGACATCTTATGCCTCCTTATTTCGATCGAACACGATTTGTCCGTCCGACATCGTCATATCAACCGAAAGATCGCGTGCGTCGCGATAATCGAGGTCGAACACATCCCGATCGAGCACGCAGATATCGGCAAGCTTGCCGACCTCAAGCGTACCCAGTTCGTCTTCGCGCATCAGATCGTACGCGCCCCCGGCAGTCCAAGCACGCAAGAGCTCGACAAGCGTCAGCGCGTTGGCCTCATTCACGGGCAGTCCATCGTCGAAGTATCCACCGCACGCGCTGTAGATTGACTCGCCCAGGCTCGGAATCAGCAGTGGCAAATCCGTACCACAGCACACCGTGCATCCGGAATCTTCCATGCCGCGGCGATTCCAGCTGTGCATAAGTCGCGTCTCGCCAATTTGTCGACGCATCATCGACAGGCAATCCTCGCGCCGGTCCAGCGTCAAAATCTGCGGATAGACCTCGCAAATTCCACCTAACTTGCCAAACTCGACAAGATCGGTCGGATCAGAGTTCTCGAGATCGGTAATCGCATGGCGGCGAAGCAACCGTCCATGCTCGTCTCGAGGCAGCGAGGCATAGAGCGCCACGGTGCGACGAACGGCGCCATCGCCCTGGCAATGCAAGGAATATCGGAAGCCGTCAGCATCAATTGCGCGCAGCTCGTTCTCAATCAGATCCCACTCGGGCTCCTCGACAACCGTCTTGCCGGCAGCTCCCGCATCGGCCGTGTCCTCATAGGGGTCAATCATCTCGGCAAGCCCCGCCCATACGCCGCGATCGGTCATACGGTTGAAGCCAGAAAAACGAACGAACGGTCCCCGGAAGCGCTCTCGTGCCTCGCGAGCATACGACAGATTTGCACCGGCACCCACCGGCTGCGACATCATAGAGACGCGAACCGTCAGCTCGCCAGATTCTTCACGGCGAGCCATTTCGTCGGCAAAACCGTAGTAGTCATCAAACGCCATCTCCTTGATGGCGGTAACGCCGCGCTCGTTAAGCATGCTCATGTAGTCCGAATACCCCGCACGTACCTCGGGCAGCGCGAGGAAATCGCTCATCATGCGCCAGATCTTCTCGGCATAGCACGCCTGGGGCGTGAAGCCGTATCGCACACTGGCGGCAGCATTGAGAACGCAGGTCTCCGCACCCGGTGTAAAGCAGACGACAGGGATATCGCCAAAACAATCGTCAAACACAGCCGCCGTATTTGCGTTCTCGGCATCCGATGCCAACGTTTCGGGTAGGTTGTGGCCAAAAGCCGCCGCGCAATCCGGATGATCTTCTTTCCATGCACGCAAGAGCGACACGGCCTCTTTGGCATCAGCGATGCCGGACAGATCAGGCCCCAACGTCCGCAGCGCCCAGCCTGTATAGAAGGTATGCACATCGATCAGGCCAGGCATGACGGTGCGGTCGCCCAGGTCAACTACCTCGTCCGCCTGGGTCAAATACGAAGCCAGCTCACACTTGGTGCCAACAGCCTCAATTCGATTGCCACGGACCGCTACGAAACCTTCAAACGGCAGGTCCCCCGTACCGGTAAAGACGCTCTTAGACGTCAGGACCGTCAAACGATCAGACATCACAACCACCTACGCCGGAAGCATGCCAGAAATTGCCGTTACGATCAGGCCAAAGACGACCATGAAGATGAAGAACTTCCAAATGGTCTTCCACCATTGGCCAAACGAAATCTTAGCCACGCCAAGGCCGGCAACCGTCATGCCCGCCACGGGACTGATGGTGTTGATGGTCTGGTTGGCAAACTGGAGCGCGGTAACGGCCGCCTCGGGATTGAGGCCCATGAGCTCGGTCAGGGGGCCCATAACGGGCATGGTGAGTGCCGCCAGGCCAGAACTCGAGGGAACCAGCAAAGAGAGCAGGCCAAGGACGATATACATAAACGTGGTGTAGACGGCGGCGGGTGCACCGGCGAGCGCAGTAGCGAGCGCCTGGAGGATGGTGTCGATGATCATGCCGCCCTCGGCGATGACCAGAATACCGCGAGCGATACCGATAACGATGGCGGCGTACGCAAAGTCGGCGAGACCTTTAACGAACTCCTCAGCAATCGTCTGCTGGTCAAGACCGCCCAGGATACCGGCAAGCAAGCCCATGCCAAGGAACACGGCGGAAATCTCATTCATGTACCAACCCTGGGTCACAAGACCCCAGACGATAATGCCCATACCGCAAGCAAAATCGATAAGCACGAGCTTCTGACGGGTAGTGAACTCTTCCTCGATGGAGACATCGGTCACGGAAAACTCGATACGCTTGAGCTTATCGTCCTCGTACGTAATGGACGACTCGGGGTTTTTCTTGACGCGCATGGCGTAGCGCATGGCCCATGCGATACCGACGGCAGTGAAGATGACCCAAGAAACGGCGCGCAGCCACAGTTGCGGATTGCCCTCGATGCCAATGATGCCTTGGGCGATCAAAACATTAAACGGGTCGATGGTCGAAGCACAATATCCCAGGTTAGGACCGAGGAAGCAGATGATGAATGCCGTCATCGAGTCATAACCGATACCCATCATGATGGGAATGAAAATGGCATAGAACGGCAGGGCTTCCTCAGACATACCAAACGTGGTGCCGCAAATGGACAGCAACGTCATCGTGATGGGAATGATGAGGATGTCCTTGTTCTTGAGCTTTTTAATCACACGGCTCATGCCGGCATTCAAAGCGTTGGTCTTGGTGATGATTGCGAACGATCCGCCAATCAATAAGACGAACGCAACGACGTCGGCAGCCTCCTGGATGCCCTTAGTGGGCGCTTGCAGGACCGCGAAGATATCCTGACCCAGATTGATGGTCTCGCCGGTCTCGGAATCGGTGTAGTTCTTATCGACCTGTTCATAGGTTCCAGCAACGGCGACTTCACGCTCGCCCGCCGCTGTCGAAATCATCTTGCGCTGATACTGACCAGAGGGAACGATCCAAGTCAAGACCGCAAAGACAACGATCAGCAAGAACATGATCGTATAGACATGCGGTAATTTGAACTTAAAACGTCTGTTTGTCTTCTTCGCCTTCGTATCTGACATAGATACCTCCAAAGAACTCGAGACTGCATCGCATCTCGCCTCAACGTTTGCACAAGGCAAACGTTCTATGACGTTCTATAGATTACCAGCAGCTTTTCTCGTCATCAAGATAATTTCAAACTGATTGCCGCAACGCGGTTGAACGGTTGCGTTTGCGCCGTGAACGGTATGAAAACGCCCGGTGAGATGATTCACCGGGCGTTTCCATACGCAATGTCCTAGATGTCAAAAACGTAGCGAGACCCAACGATCCGCTGACGACCGATGATAAACGGCCGCCGCTGCTCATCAAAGAAGAAGGCTTCCATATAAAACAAGGGTTCGCCAACAGGAACTGCCAACAACCGAGCGACCTCGGGCGACGCGCACGCGATCTCAAGCGTGCATGGATCGGTAAACGCGGGCGTGCGACCCGTCCGGTTGCGCACGAACTCAAAAATGGATTGGTTAGATAGAGGTGCCGTTGATAGATAGGCGTTGTCCTCGTAAACATATATGTTGTTCTCGAGCATGACAGGGACGCCATCGGCAGTGCGCACGCGCTCAACGCAAATCAAGTCAGTTCCAACGGGAACACCAAAGAACTGTGCTTCGGTGGAATCCGCCGGCAGTATCTTTCTCGAAATGACACGCGCCCCCGGTTCCATTCCGTTAACGCGGCATGCGTCCGAAAAACTCTGGACGTCATCCTTCTGGCGAATCTTGCGCTTGAGCTTGGGGGCATTGACAAACGTGCCTTTCCCCTGTCGCTTCGTTAGATAGCCCTGCTGGACGAGCTCCTCAATAGCGCGTCGCACGGTAACGCGGCCAACTTTATAGCTCTCAGCCAATTCGAATTCGTTGGGTATCCGCGCGCCTGCCTTGTAGGCACCGGAGTTGATTTCGTTTTTGATGATATCGATAACCTGTTGGTACAGCGGTATCGCTGCTTTACCGTCAGTTAGCCCTTCAGTCGGTGGCATATACCCTCTCCAAGCACAATTAAGTCTAAAACGGGCTTAGGGGCATTCAACAAGTCATTAAGCCCGCATTAGCTTAAAGTATGCTAGGTGTCGCACCAAAATGTCGGGTATTTACTCATCGGACCCGAAAAACGCGCAACTAACGCGCTCTTACGCGAGTTCCAGCAGGTCCGGCAGCTGATCGATAATCTTATCCGCGGCATCCTGGCTAAAGCCAAAGCGCTCCTCGCGCTTGGCAATGACCGTCAGGCCGGCTCGCTTACCCGCGGTAATGCCCGGAACGGAATCCTCAACGCAGCAGCAGCGATTCGCGGGCAGCCCCAGCAGGTCCAGCGCATGCAGGTAGATATCGGGCTCGGGCTTGCTCTCCTTAAACTGTTCGCCGCTCACCACGTACTCAAAGGCATCCGACAGACCACATGCATCGAGTACTTCCTCGATGCTGTCCATGGGAGACGAACTCGCCAACGCCACGCGAACGCCGCGGCGCGGCAACTCTCGAATCGTATCCACAGCGCCCGGGTTAATCAAAGCCTGATAGTCGCGCGGACGCTTATGCGCCCACTCGTCCCAACGGGCCAACGCTTCCTCGCCAGTGAAGTGCCCTTTACCGGCGCGCTCAAACCAATCGACCAGCATATGCAGGAAGAACTGATGCGAGGTACCGACCTGTCCATTCAACTCCTCTTGAGTCAGATTCAACCCAAGCTCCTTGGCAAACGCGGCAGTCTCCCCCAGGTAGTAATACTCGGTATCGACGATGACGCCATCCATGTCAAAGATAACGGCGTCGAACGGAAATGCGGACACGGCACCCTCCCTAACAAAAGGGCGCCCGCAAGCGGACGCCCGAACCATGCACTATCGGCGATTCTAACCCAGCAGCTTATCCAACGCCACCGCAATGCCATCTTCGTTGTTATTGGCGGTCACCATCTGGGCAACTGCCTTAACCTCATCGACGGCGTTGCCCATGGCAACACCGGTGCCGGCCCACTCAATCATGGACTTGTCGTTCTGGCCGTCGCCAAACGAGACGACCTCGCTGGCATCGATACCGAGCTTGGGCAGGGCACCCTCGAGCGCACGGGCTTTGTCGATACCGGGCGCCGTGTACTCAAAGTACCAGTCGGCCGTAAACATGCCCGAAAGCGTCTGGGTAAAGGGCGCATACATCTCCTCGTAATGCGCCTGCAGGTAGGTCGGATCACCCGCCGTCAGCAGCTTGTCCACGGGATAAGTGTCCACGACCTCATGCAAGCTCTCGACCTCGCGAATCTTAAGATCGCACGCATCGCGCTCATACTTGACGATATTCTTCTGCAAGCCGTCAGGCAGCGTGATCATGCAATGGTACGAGTCCTCGACGTGCAAATCGCGACCGAGCGAAATCATAGGGATCACGTCGAAATTGCGCAGATGATCAATCAGACGGTGCAGCTCGTCAGCCGGCATGGCCTGGTCAAAAAGGACCTCATCGGTCTGAGCGTCGACCACATGCGCGCCATTAAAGGCAACTAGCAGACCGTCATGGTTTTGAAGGTCGAGCTCCTGCGCCAAGGCGTGCAACCCCCATGCGGGACGGCCCGAAGCCAAGATGAGCTTAATGCCCGACTCCTGCGTCGCGAGCAGCTTCTCGCGCGTACGCGGGCTGATGACCTTTTGATCGTTGGTGAGCGTACCGTCGATATCCATTGCGATGGCTTTGATTGCCATATATGCCTCCCTGTCATTGAACAACCTTGTCTGAGCCATCATACAGAACACCCACGGCGGCGCTGTTTGCAACGGGAAAAATGTCATATTGTCCCAAACATGAACGGCGCGCCTTCGACGATTGCGATGCCCGTCGAGGCGCCTCCCGATACATTCCATCCTATCCAAATAGCAAGGGGCCCGTATCCCAACGGATACGGGCCCCTTTCAGCCATAAGCCAACTCAGCCGTAAAGACTACTTGCGATGAGCGCGATAGAACTCGATGAGCGCCTGGGTCGAAGCGTCCTGCTCGGCCTTGGCGGCGTCGTCGTGGAAGGCCGGGGTGATCTGCTTGGCAAGCTGCTTGCCCAGCTCGACGCCCCACTGGTCGTAGGAGTCGATGCCCCAGACCGTGCCCTCGACAAACGTGATGTGCTCGTACAGGGCGATGAGCTCGCCGAGTGCGAACGGGGTCAGCGTGTCGCCGAAGATCGAGGTCGTCGGACGGTTGCCCTCAAAGCAGCGGGCCGGGACGATCTGCTCGGGCGTGCCCTCGGCACGAACCTCGTCGGCCGTCTTACCAAAGGCGAGCGCCTTGGTCTGGGCCAGGAAGTTGCCCAGGAACAGCTCGTGGACGTCCTGGCCGCTGTCGGTTGCGGGGTTGGCAGTGTTGGCGAAAGCGATAAAGTCGGCCGGGACCACCACGGTGCCCTGGTGCAGCAGCTGGTAGAAGGCGTGCTGACCGTTGGTACCGGGCTCGCCCCAGAAGATCTCACCGGTATCGGAGGTCACAGCGCTGCCGTCCCAGCGGACGTGCTTGCCGTTGGACTCCATGGTGAGCTGTTGCAGGTAGGCCGGGAAGCGGTGCAGATACTGGCAGTACGGCAGCACGGCGTGGCTCTTGGAACCGAAGAAGTTGACGTACCAGACGTTGAGCAGGCCCATCAGCGCGACGGCGTTGTTCTCGAGCGGGGTGTTGCAGAAGTACTCGTCGATGGCGTGGAAGCCCTCAAGGAACTGCTGGAAGCGCTCGGGGCCGAGCACGACGATCAGCGACAGGCCCACGGCGGAGTCGACAGAGTAGCGGCCGCCGACCCAGTTCCAGAAACCAAAAGCGTTGGCGGGGTCGATGCCGAAGGCCTCGACCTTCTCGAGTGCGGTGGAAACGGCGACAAAGTGCTTGGCCACGGCCTCGGCGTTCTGCTCATCGGAGCCGTCGATGGCACCCTGAGCCTTGAGCTGCTCGAGCATCCAGGTCTTGACCTCACGAGCGTTGGTGAGGGTCTCGAGCGTGGTGAAAGTCTTGGAGACGATAATCACGAGCGTGGTCTCGGGATCGAGGCCCTTGAGCTTCTCTGCCTGATCGTTGGGGTCGATGTTGGAGATGTAGCGGCAGTCAATACCGGCGTCGGCGTAGGGACGCAGGGCCTCGTAGGCCATGACCGGGCCCAGATCGGAGCCGCCGATGCCGATGGACACCAGGTGCTCGATCTTTTTGCCGGTAACACCCTTCCACTCACCGGAGCGCACGCGCTCGGCGAAGGCATACATGCGGTCGAGAACCTCGTGCACGTCGGCGACGACGTCCTGGCCGTCGACGATGAGCTGGCCCTTCTCGCTTGCCGGGCGGCGCAGCGCGGTGTGCAGGACGGCGCGGTCCTCGGTGGTGTTGATGTGCTCGCCGGAGAACATGGCGTCGCGGCGCTCCTCGAGCTTCACCTCGCGGGCAAGATCGCACAGCAGCTTGACGGTCTCATCAGTCACCAGGTTCTTGGACAGGTCGAAGTGCAGGTCACCGGCGTCAAAGCTCAGCTTGTTCACGCGCTCGGCATCGGCGGCGAACCAGGCCTTGAGGTCGATACCCTCGGCCTCGAGCTTCTCCTGATGGGCCTCGAGCGCCTTCCAAGCGGCAGTCGACGTAGCATCGATAGGTGCGGCAACAGTTGCCATAGAGTCCTCCTCAGCATACGGGCGCACGCCTCCATGCGCCCGGACATTCAGATGCCACTATTCTAGCGCAGGTCAAGACTATAATCAGCGAGCGTTGCCAATCGGCCCCCAAACGGCAACCGACCAAAAAGGGACAGGTTTAATTTGGCAGGTCAAACGCTTTACCAATCAAAAATAACCTATCCCTTTATGCCAAATATTAGGCCGCAGCGCAGACGCTACCGAGCAACTCACGCAGAGGAGACCCGATGCCCTCCAGCAGTTCGGGCGCGATGATGGCAAAAACGGGAACCTCGCCGGCCCCCACGACGGCAGGCACCTTGCCCTCCGAGACGATACATCCATAAGGGACAAAACCGTCTTCGCCGACATCGAGCGCCGCCATGCGACGGGCGAGCTCGCGCGCAAAGCCGGCAGTATCGGCATCGCCAATCGCCAAGACAAAGTCCACGCCTTCGTCGGTCGCCAGGGCCACGGCTTCGTCGATCAGCTCGTCTCCTCCGTCGCCTTCAACCGAGCCGCAGCGGAAAAGCACGCGCTCGAGCAGGGCGCGATCGAGCGAGCCCAGCGCCGCCGAAACGAGCTCATCACGCGTGTGCTTGTCGCCTCCCAGCACGACCAGTGCCTTGGTGCCGCCATAGTGGGCAACCAATCGCCCGCACCAGCGAGCCACATCCCCATCCGCAACCAAGCGCGTCGGCATACCAAACCCATAGTTGACCATTATCCCCACAACCCTTCCGTGCTTTATGGTGGTATCAATCGTTAGCCTCATGCTACGAAGCGAGCTTTTCCGAGCTGTTTCGCGCTCTTTAGGGCTGCGTTAAAAACCCGATGCAACCGCACGACCATATCTGCCAAATAGGGACAGGTTTTGACGGTGTCCGGTCGAGCAGGTATTATCGAACAGGTATTCGATAAGAACATGTGTTTGATGGGAGGCTCGGATGGAGCACGAGCAGCACACCTACATCTGCATCGACCTCAAGACGTTTTATGCCAGCGTCGAGTGCGTCGATCGTGGGCTCGATCCGCTCACCACCAACCTGGTCGTTGCCGACGAATCGCGCGGACGCACGACCATCTGTCTCGCTATCACGCAGACCATGAAGGACCTCGGGATACACAACCGCTGCCGTCTATTCGAGATTCCCGACGGCATCGACTACATCAAAGCAGTGCCGCGCATGCAACACTACATGGAGGTGTCGGCGCAAATCTACGGCGTCTATCTGGAATACGTCAGCCCCCAGGACGTGCACGTCTACTCCATCGATGAGTGCTTTATCGACGTGACGCCCTATCTGGACCTTTATCACACCGATGCCGAAGGGTTCGCCTGCATGTTGCGCGACGAGGTCTTGGGGCGCACCGGCATCACGGCGACGGTCGGTATCGGCCCCAACCTATTCCAGGCCAAGGTAGCACTCGACATCACTGCCAAGCATGTGCCCAGTCGCATCGGCACACTCGACGACGAGATCTTTCGCAAGGAGATCTGGCCCCATCGCCCCATCACCGACATCTGGGGCATCGGCCCCGGCGTGGCGGCCCGTCTCGAGAAATACGGCGTCTACGACCTGATGGGCGTCGCCGCACTCGACGAGAACCTGCTCTACGACGAACTCGGCGTCAACGCCGAATATCTCATCGACCACGCCTTCGGGCGCGAGCCGACAACCATCGCCGATATCCAAGCCTATCGCCCGCAAGCGACCTCGACCACCACAGGGCAGGTGCTCTCGAAGGGCTATGCCTACGAGCAGGCCTACACCGTCTTGCGTGAAATGGTCGATGCCGCCGTACTGGACTTGGTCGATAAGCACGTGGTCTGCGACAGCATCTCGCTCTTTGTGGGCTACGCAAGCGAGCGCGCCGACATACGCCGCCTCGACGCCAGCGGCACGGCGCAGTATATAGACGGCTGCGGACACCTGCGCTCGAGCACGTCGAGTATCGAACCCACCGCAACCGCCGGTCCCGAGCTCGCGCCCCGTGCACCCAAGCCCGTCCAGCGCGATGACGAACGGCGCCGTCTGGTGCGCGAGGCGCAGGCAATCGATGGCATCTTTGTGGGCGAACACGGCGGCAAACCGCGCGGTGGCTATGCTGCCCTCTTTGCGCACTCCAACGCCTCGCGCAAGCTGCCCGAGCGCACCAATTCGTTTAAGAAGATCATGGGCTATTTCGATGACCTTTGGGCACAAACGGTCGATCCCAAACGACCGGTCAAGCGCATCAACCTGGGATTTGGCAACCTCATGCCGGAGGAGTTTGCCACCATCGATCTATTTAGCGATGTCGAGGCCGATGAGCGCGAGCGCGAGCTGGCCCGTGCCGTCCTGGCCGTAAAGGGCAAATACGGCAAAAACGCGCTCGTCAAGGGGCTGAGCTTTACCGCCGGCGCCACCGCACGCGAACGCAACGATCAGGTCGGAGGACACCGTGCCTAAACCAAAGCAACCCATGCGCCCGCCCACCGCCTTCGAACGCCTGGCCGACCCTGAGGGAAGACGCCGCGCCGCCGACCCCAACCTCACGGCCAACGGCGCCGTTCGCGCCGGACGCGCCGCGCAGTTTATGCCCTTCGCCGCCCTCACGGGGTACTACGAGCTCGTACGTAAGCAAGAAATCACCATCGAGCCCAAGTGTGAGCTCACGGAAGAAAAAGCCCTCGAGCTTTCGAAAAAGCTCGAGGGCCTCAAGCGCGGAGACCTGCTCCGCGTGACCTATTACGATACGTACGGCTATCGCTCCCGCACCGGCATCCTCGACGAGGCACTCCCTGCCTTCAAGCTCCTCAAGCTCAAAGACATCGCCATCGATTTCGATGACATTCTAGACATCAAACTGCGCGGACGAGCCTAGACAAGGAAATGCATCCAAGGCGGCGCTTACAGCGTCATGACGTAGTAACCCGCGTCCTTCACGGCCGCCACGAGAGCACCGCGATCGATCGGCTGCTTAGAGCGCACGCGTGCCGTGTGGTCCGCATACGTCACCGTTGCCCACACGCCATCCAGTGCATTGAGGGCATTGGCCACATTCTGAGCGCAGCCATCGCAGCTCATACCGCCGATGAGCAGCTCATCGCTATAGGGGTAGTGGGACAGATCGGTATCCGCAACCACTACCTTCTTGGCCTTCTTACCGCTCGCGCCATCGCTGCAACAACTCTTCCCGTGTGTCGAAGCGGCAATGCGACGCAGTCCAAAAAACATGCCGACGGCAATGACGGCCAGCACGATGAGATTCGCAGGGTTGAGCAAGTCACTCATGCGTTCCCCTTTCAAGTAGCCCTATCTAGATACCCCCATGGGGTGTCCCCATCTTAACCCAAAACCATGTCCGTTCGATCAATTAGTTTCCCTTTTCTTACTTTTTAGTTGACCTAGGCTTACTTTCGTGTATAAGTTTTCCTAGGTTAACAAGTGAGGACTCGAAAGGAGCGACGTGACTCGGACCATTGATATCCCGACGTTTCAGGCGGCACTCGTGCGCAACTGCTCCCCCACGCTCGCGGGCATCAAGCCCGCTTCGCTCTTTACCTATCCCGGCGTCTACGCCCGTCAAGATGGCTCGAGCGCAACCGCGGCAATCGAAGATCGTCGAACGCGTCTGCTCAACGTTATCGCTCAGTGCAATCACGAGCTCGATCCGCTCGGCATCCACTTGAGCGTTTTGGTCTGGCGACCTTGTGGGGCGCTCGTCTACGCATACTGCCCCGCGGACCTCATGCACTACCTATCCGACCCCCGAGCCGCAAGCGCGCTCGCCGCCGAAGGCTACGATATCCGCGACCTGCTCTCATCCCTCGTGCATCTCGCCGCGCGTATCACGCAGGCCAGCAGCAATGCCGCAGAAAGCGCTTATGGCGACAGCCTTTGCGCACTCGCCCAAGATAGGCCTTGCGATAAGGGTTGCACCTGCGAGTTCCCCCACGAAATTGGCTACTTTTTGGGCTATCCCTACGAAGACGTGCATCAGTTTATCGTCCAGCATGGCGAAAACTACAAGGTCTTTGGCGCCTGGAAGGTCTACACGAATGTCGAGCAGGCGCTCACGACCTTCGACTCCTATCGCGCCTGCACGCAATACCTCACCTATGTCTATCAGCAGGGCTACAGCCTGGCACAACTTGCCCAGGCAACCCGATAGAACGTATAAACCGCGGCCGCGTGCCGCACAACCGAAAGGACTCAACATGAGCAAGATTGCCGTCGTCTATTGGAGCGGTACGGGTAACACCGAAGCCATGGCCAACTTCGTCGCCGAGGGCGCGACGTCAGCCGGAGCCGAGGCAGAGGCTATCTCCTGCGCCGACTTCTCCGCCGACAAGGCCGCCGAATATGATGCCTTCGCCTTCGGCTGCCCCGCCATGGGCTCCGAGGAGCTTGAGTATGACGAGTTTCAGCCTATGTGGGATGAGGTCAAGGAGACCCTCGGCGACAAGAAGGTCGTCCTCTTTGGCTCCTATTCGTGGGCCGAGGGCGAGTGGATGGACAACTGGAAGGCCGACGCCGACGAGGCCGGCGTCAACGTCGTGGACTCCGTCATTTGCTACGATGCGCCCGACGATGAGGGCGAGGCGGCCTGCAAGGCCCTCGGAGCCGAGCTGGCCTAGCAGCGCCACGCGCCTCATCGAATCGGGCCCATCTCAAAACACGACTGCACCCTACAAAAGCGGAGGCTGGAATCAATCCAGCCCCCGCTTTCCGTAAGGATAGCTTTGCAAAGCAGCTACGAGATATTGCCCAAGAACGCCTTGGTGCGCTCGCTCTTGGGGTGGTCGAAGACCTCGCTCGGCGTACCCTCTTCCACAATGACGCCGCCGTCCATAAAGACGACGCGGTCGGCGACATCGCGGGCAAAGCCCATCTCGTGCGTCACGACGATCATGGTCATGCCGTCGCGCGCCAAGTCGCGCATGACGCCCAGGACGTCGCGCACGAGCTCGGGGTCGAGCGCCGAGGTGGCCTCGTCAAAGAGCATGACGTGCGGGTTCATCGACAGGGCGCGAGCGATGGCAACGCGCTGCTGCTGGCCGCCCGAGAGCTGGCTCGGCATAAAGTCGATACGCTCGGCAAGACCGACCTTGGTCAGCTCCTCGACGGCAATCTTCTCGGCCTCTTCCTTGCTGCGCTTGAGCACCTTCTGCTGCGCAAGCATGACGTTCTTTTTGACTGACAGGTGCGGGAACAAATTGAACTGCTGGAACACCATACCCAGATGCGTGCGCACCTTGTTAAGGTCGACGCCCTTGGCGCACACGTCCACACCCTCAACGACAATCGAGCCACTCGTGGGATGCTCAAGACGGTTGATGCAGCGAAGCATCGTCGACTTACCCGAGCCCGAGGGACCCAGAACTACGACGACCTCGCCCTTGTGCACATCCAGATCGATATCGCGCAGGACCACGTTATCGCCAAAGGCTTTCTGGAGGTTCTTGATACTGACGACAACCTCGTTCGAGTTATTGGTTTCGCTCATGATAGGACCTCCTTACAGACCGGCGATGTGATCGGCGGGCGTCGCGACAACCTGTCCGGCGCTCTTGGCGGGACGCTTCTTTTTGGTTTCGGCAGTACCCAGCAGCCTCGCCTCAAGACCGCTCACCAAGCGCGCAAGCGGCAGGGTGATGACCAGATAGAACAGGGCGGCAACCACATACGGCGTAATGGAGCCCGTCGTAGCCACGATGGTACGGGCGTTCATGACGATCTCGACCACGCCCACGGCCGCGAGCAGCGACGTATCCTTGTAAAGCAGGATGAACTCACTGGTCAACGTAGGCAGAACATTGCGGAACGTCTGCGGAATCATAACGTAGAGCAGCGTCTGGAAGGCGTTCATGCCCAGCGAGCGCGCGGCCTCGTTTTGGCCCTTGGGGATCGACTGAATACCGGCGCGGAAGATCTCGCACAGG
Source organism: Collinsella sp. AM23-17 (assembly GCF_003470945.1). Lineage (NCBI taxonomy): Bacteria > Bacillati > Actinomycetota > Coriobacteriia > Coriobacteriales > Coriobacteriaceae > Collinsella > Collinsella sp. AM23-17. The sequence continues at coordinate 66,936 of NZ_QRHU01000009.1, forward strand.
TAGGCGGACGAGTTCATGGCCATGACGATAACGCCCAGGACATAGTCGTCCACCTTGACGCCGGCCAGCGGCAGGCCAAAGAATGCAATGTAAATCTGCAGGAACGCCGGCGTACCGCGGATGATATTCACATAGATGCCGGCAAGGCAACGCAGGATGCGCGACTTGGAGATGCGCATGAGCGACAAGGCAAAGCCAAAGGGAATTGCCAGCGGAAACGCCACGAGCACGATCGAGAGCGACATGAGGAAGCCTTTGAAGACGATCGGCAGGCTCTGGACCAAAATGACCGGGTTCAGGAACAGGCGAAGGAACATGTTGGAATTCCATGCCTCGACCCACGGCTGCTCCTTAAGGTCGGCCAGGAAGTTATCGAATGCCGTCACGCCCTTAATCTCGACGGAAGGAATCTTAGAAATCTTCTTGGTCGAACCGTCGGCGAGCGTATAGGTGCCGCTGAAGGCCTCATCGCCGCCCTCGACGGGAAACGTCACGCCGTAAACCTCGACACGGAAAAAGCCTCCGGCAGGCGCCGTCTCGCCAAAGTCGATCTTGAGCGTCTGGCCGTCAGCCTTGCACGTGGGCTTCATGGGCGTACGATCCATGAGGTCCTCGCCCGAGAGCATCGTCAATCGCGTGTCATCGGTACCAAACGTCGTGCCGTCGACAAACGTCAGCGAAAGACCGCTCAGCTCCTCGTCGGCATCGGCCTGAACTTCCCAGGTAATGCGCGTCTCGGTGCCGCCGACCACAGCGCTGCCCGAACCGGTGTTGGGTCGGGCAGTAATCTTTGCGGTCTCAAGCGCCTGGGCGGTCGTGGGCGCATATGCCCCCGCGCACACCAGCGCGAGCGCCACGGCCATGACGCAGGATAGCTTTTGGAGCAAGGCGGGCAGTGAAAAACGCTGCTCCGTGGCCCCTTTGTTCAGTCGAGACAAGGTGGCTCCTATCGTAGAAGTTGCCGACAAAACGAGACGGAAACGCTCTCCGTCAAGAGAGGCGCAAAGGCCCTCTCCGCAAAACGGAAAGGGCCCGCGCGCAATCAAGCATTAATTTACTTGATGTTGTACTTAGCCATGAGGGCGTCAACGGTACCGTCGTCGGTCAGGTCCTTGATGGCCTGGTTGATGTCGTCCTTGAGCTTGGTGTTGCCCTGGTTGATGGCGATGGCGTACTCCTCGCCGGTGCTGACCTGCTTGATGGTCTGGCAGGTGTTGAACTGCTCGGCGGTCAGCTGGCTGGCAACGGAGCGGTTGGTGACTACGGCATCGCCCTTATCGGACTGCAGGGCGCTGAAGCACTCGGTGGCGTCCTTGTAGGGAACGATCTTAGCCTTGGGGAAGTTTTCCTGAGCAAAGGCCTCGGCGGTCGATCCAGACTGGACGATGATGGTAGCGTCGGCGTTGTTGAGCTTCTCGCTGTAGTTGTCGGCCGTGATGTCGGTGTTATCGACCTTGGTCACGATAGCCTGATCGTCCATGTAGTAGGAATCGGAGAAAGTGACTTCCTTCTCACGCTCGGGCGTGTCGGTGATAGCCGCGATGGAAACGTCATACTTGGCGCCCGAAGCGACACCCGGAACCAGCGTGTCAAAGTCATTGTTGACGTACTCGACATCCAGGCCCAGCTTGTCGCCGATAGCCTTGATAAGCTCAAGGTCAAAGCCCTGATAATCGCCGTTGTCATCCTTGTACTCAAACGGAGCGTACTCGGCAGAGGTGCCGACGGTCAGCGTACCGTCCTTGACGAGCGCGTACTCCTTGGAGCCGTCGACCTTCTCGACCTTAGCGTCGTCAGAGCTGCTGGAACCGGCATCAGAACCAGAGGTGGCGTTGGACGAGCCGCAGCCCGTCAGTGCGAGGGCGAGTGCCATGGCGCCCGTGGCGGCAAATGCGCCAAGCTTCTTCAGCTTCATAATCAGTCTCCTTCCGGTGACCCCGTTTGATTCAGAGGTCTGCAAAAACTGTTGGATATTATGCGCCCGTTTGGAAGAATCCGCAATTAGAAAACTGATTGAAACAAACCCATAACGTGAATGGAACACTCCACTTTATGACAGTCATTACTGCTGCAATGACCTTAACAGTTTGATTTCAGCCGCATAACCTGCAAGTTCGTTCGGCGTCTCCAAGATGAATGGCAATGCGCGCAAGCGGCCATTCGATACAATATTCTGTATAACCTGCATACCGCCGCCAAACTCTTCACTACCCAGGTAGCCCTTGCCGATGCACTCGTGGCGATCCTTATGGGCGCCACAAGGGTTCTTCGAATCGTTGATGTGTACGGCATGCAGGCGATCGATGCCCACCACGCGGTCGAACTCGTCGAGTACGCCGTCCAGATCATGGATGATGTCGTAGCCGGCATCGCTCACATGGCAGGTGTCCAAACAAACGCCCAGCTTATCGGACAGCTCTGGACACTTGGCGGCAACCCCCTCGATAATGCACGCCAGCTCTTCAAAGCTACGGCCCACCTCGGTGCCCTTACCCGCCATGGTCTCGAGCAATACCGTCGTCTGCTGTCCCCCAAACATCACCTGGCACAGCGTGTCGACAATCATCTGAATGCCGGCATCTGCCCCCTGTCCCACATGCGCGCCGGGATGGAAGTTGTAGTAGTTGCCGGGCAGTGCTTCCAGACGCTGCAAATCTTCCGCCATAGCCTCCAAGGCAAACTCGCGCGCCCGCTCCTTAGCGGAGCAGGGGTTATAGGTATACGGGGCATGCGCCACCAGCGGTCCAAAGTCGTTTTGCGCCATAAGCTCGCGCAGAGCCGCCACGTCATCCATGTCAAGGTCTTTTGCCTTGCCACCGCGCGGGTTGCGCGTAAAGAACGCAAAGGTATTGGCACCAATGGACAACGCCGTCTCCCCCATTGCCCGATAGCCCTTCGTCGTCGAAAGATGACACCCGATCGTCAGCATCTCCAGCTCCCCCTCATCAGTTGCGGTGAAATACGGTCTATTGGTGCCTTATTTTGGCGCAAACAGACCGTATTCCACCGCAAGATATAAAAGGGGCATCAGGGGCACGGTCCGCCGAGCCCCCCCTTGAGCAGCAGCACCGCAGCCTAGAGCGCCAAGCAAATCGCATCGATGATCTGCGCGCAGCGCTGTGTGGCGGCAAGGGGCATGACGGGACTCTCGAGTTTCCCCGCCCGGATGAGCTGAGTCGCATGCGAAGCTTCGCCGTAAAAATCATCGACCTCAAATGGGGCGTCGATTTCGAGCACTCGACCGTCGGAGTACTTCACATGGGCGAGCTCGGGGCGATGGAGGCGCTCGATTTCCAACGAACCCCGTTCGCAGGCAATCGTTAAGCGGCTTTCATATGCTGCTTTGCCGTCGCACACCATATGAATGGGTATACCGCCGACACTCATATGAATCTCATCGGCCCAATCCACGCGGCCGCCCGATACGTCACGCCAGCGAACTTCACGAGACGAAGCATCGCACGCACCCGCAAGCAAATCCTCAAACCACCCGGCCGCATAGCAGCCCATGTCATATAGACAGCCGCCCTGCAACGGATCGAGCAGATAACTCGAAGGGAACTCACCATAATCGAGTTTTTGCACGCTTTCGATCGAGACGATACAGCCGAGCTCGCCCGACGCAAGCAAGTCCTCCACGCGAGTGCGCATCGGGCAAAACCGATTCTTCATCGCCTCCATAAACAGCACGCCGCACTCGCGAGAGGCGGAGGCAATCGAGAGAGCCTCTTCCTCACTCAAAACGGCCGGCTTTTCGCACAGCACGGCCTTTCCGGCGCGCAGCGCGCGACAGGCCCAACGCGTATGCATACCATGCGGAAGAGCCAAGTAGATTGCGTCGACATCGGGGTCGGCAATCAGCGCATCATAAGCCGCATCGCCGCCATCGTCAGCCGTGACATAACTGTGCGCAGCATCGATCGAAAACGCTCGACAAAATTCCTCGACATGTGCAGGAGTGCGGCCGGCCGCAGCCACCAGCCGTGCCCCGTCGACCTTCTTGAGCGACGATGCAAATCGATGCGAAATGTGCCCAGCGCCCAAAACGCCCCAACGAACCTCACGCAAATCATCACATGAATCCCGATAGCCCACGACAGCCCCCTTCAGTTGCGACGAAATAGTTCCTGCTATCGCCCTATTCTGCCGCAAACAGGAACTATTCCATTACAAGATATAAAAGGGTCATGAGGAGCGAGTTTTGCTGAAGACTTTAAGCGCGGCCGTTACGGGGCCAGGCTGGAAACGTCGGCGCGCGTCGTCGAGACGCTCGGGGATATCGATGTGTTGCGGGCAGTGACGCGCACATTTGCCGCACTTGACGCAATTGCTCACGAGCTTGGGCTCGCTCGTGCGCACCGCGCTCGCCGTAAAGTATTGCGACAGCCCCGTAAACCAGCTGTGCGCATAGCTCGCGTTGTAAGCGGCAAAGCAGCCGGGAATGTTAATACCCTTGGGACATGGCATGCAGTAGCCGCATCCCGTGCAGGGCACGCGATTCGATTTTTCAAACTCCGCCAGCACGCATGCGATGGTATCGAGCTGAGCGGCTGTCATCGAATCCGGCAGGGCCCGATCGGCCAGCACCGCGTTCTCGTCCACCTGCGCGGTATCGGTCATGCCCGAAAGCAGCATCGTGACTTGAGGATGGTTCCACACCCACGAAAGGCCCCAAGCAGCCGGCGTCTTCAGGTACGGATCGCGTACGTCATCGAGCACGGCGCGGGCCCGCGGAGGCAGCTTGCCCGCCAGGCGTCCGCCCAAAAGCGGTTCCATCACAAACACCGCGAGCCCGCGCTCGGCGGCTGCTATAAGTCCCGCCGTTCCCGCTTGGTAGCGCTCTCCAGCGTAGTTGTACTGAATCTGGCAAAAATCCCAGTCATACGCGTCGAGCATCGTGAGGAAGTCCGCCGCACTGCCGTGATACGAAAAACCTATCTGGCGAATACGCCCCGCAGCCTTTTGGTGCGCAATCCAGTCTTCGATGCCCAACGCCACCACGCGCTCCCACTGGGCGGGCGAAGTGATGTTGTGCATAAGGTAATAGTCGATATGGTCGGTCCGCAGGCGACGCAGTTGCTCGTCGAAGAACCGGTCGAAATCCTCAGCGCACTTGCACGAAGCGTGCGGCAACTTGGTCGCCAGCAACACCCGGTCGCGCAGCCCCAAGCGCTCAAGTGAGGCGCCCACGCACGCCTCGTTACCGGGATAGAGATACGCAGTATCCAGATAATTAATCCCCTGCTCCACCGCATGGGAAATGATGGCATCGGCTGTCTTCGCATCGGGGTGTCCCGGCGAACCGGGAAACCTCATGCAGCCCAGACCCAGAGCAGATATTCGGTTACCACTTTTGGGGTCAACGCGGTATTGCACGGCCCCTCCCTTCGCCATCAGCGCCCCGGCAAGGCGAAACACAATGGTCACGCGGCCGAAACATCGTGGAATCGCAATCGAGAACGTATCGTAACGCAGCAGAAATCGAGCTGTCACGGCACCGCTTTAACATCAGCAAAAAGCCCGATGAAAGGAGCCACCCATGCCCGCGCTCGACCTTTGGAACCTCGCATCCCAGCTCAAAAGCACCGATTATCGCTGGGTCAACCTCACCCACACGCTCTCGTGCGACACCCCACACTGGTTTGGCTTTAAGCCGTGAGTTCCCATGCGTTTGTTCTTCTAAATACCGCTATCCGGAGCACGCAACACACTCCGGTAAAACCAGAGTTGAGGCTAACTTTAGGACCCCACGATCTCGTCCTCATCATCACGGCAAAGGACGACGCCGGCGCTTCCCAGCGCAGCGACAGCAATCAGGGCCCCCACAACGATAGGAGCAGCTCCGCACGTGCCCTGCATACCCGCGACGAGCGCGGCCGTAGGACCAAGGCAGCCAAGCGTCAATGCAACGGCGGCAACGGCGATATCTCGAGCGTTCACAAGACCACTTCCTCCACGAGAACGACTTTGTTTCTCGTGACTTAGTGTGCCCCGCGCCCATATGCGCGGCGTACGGCCACGGTAAGCGCTCTGTTAACTCAAGCACGCACAAAAAACGGACGCCCTTACGTTGCCCAAAGGCTCGGTAAAGACGCCCGCCCGTCATGTCCTATTGGCTTATGGCAGATTACCAACCGGTATAGTAGTCGGTGGTTCCGGCAGCACAGCCGGAGTCATAGACCTTGCACTCGCCCTTAGAGCCCGTAAAAGTCGAGCCCTGGGCCTTATCGCCCGCGGCAACGACGTAGTAGCCATCGGAATCGCGCCAAAAGCCCTCGGAATCCTGCGTCCATTCGCCCGTGCGGTGGTGATACAACACGTTGCTGCTGTAATAAGTCTCGCGGCGGCCGTTATAGTTATTGACGCCGCTCGAGCGCGTCAGACCCGAGCCGTTCGCGCAATACGCAGCAGACGTGTAAGACGAGCCGGAGCCGGCGTTGTAATACGAAGCCTGAACGGCCTCAGCGGCCTCGGCTTCGGCTGCGGCAGCCTCGAGCGCCTCGCGCTTGGCATCCTCAAGCGTGGAGCGAAGCTCGTCGAGCTCGGTCGACTTGGCGTCGACCTCATCCATCGTCAAAAGACTGCCCGCACCGTCGATGCAACCCTGTAGTACAGCGCGCTCGTCATCGGTGGCATAGTCACCGTACATGTTCATAATGATCTGAGCGCGCATCTCCAGGGAATCGCGCTTTGCCCCCATCGAGGCGTTCCACTCCTGCATGGAACCATAACCATCGCCGCGATAATCAACGGGCTGTACCAGCGTCGTCTCGGACGGCGTAGATCCAACCGTATCGGACAGTGTTGCCGCGTGGGCATCAGTTGCGCCGGCGCCCGCCAAAAGCGCCACGGTCAGAGCGGCGGAAAGGGCGACGGCTTTCGGTTTTCGTGAATCGATCCTCATGTAGCTGGAAACCTCCGTAGTGCGTTTTTGCTGCGTTTGAGCTGCGTGTGATTCGATCGCGCTGCATAGTACCTCGAGCAAATCGCGACCTGCGGTTTTACTCAAAAGGCGCACGTCAATTGCGTAAAACTCACATCCTCTCAACAGGAGTTTTCCACAACCCAAATGCATAAAGCATGCCAAAAACCCTGTAATAGCGCCTTTCCTATGCAAAAAAGACGCCTGCGCAACCATTGCTTGCGCAGGCGCCTTGAGCAGGCATTTATGCAGTTATACCTATCGAGTCGCAAGGGGTCCTTGCACAAGTCGCCTTACTCGTCCAGCACGGCGAAGGCCTGCTTCAGATCCCAAATGATGTCCTCGGCGTTCTCGGTACCGATGGAAAGACGGATCGTGGAGGGCGTGATGTTCTGCTCGGCGAGCTCCTCGGCAGAGAGCTGGGAGTGCGTGGTGGTAGCCGGGTGCACGACGAGCGACTTGACGTCGGCCACGTTGGCGAGCAGCGAGAACACCTGCAGATGATCGATGAACTTCCAGGCAGCCTCCTGGCCACCCTTAATCTCAAAGGTGAAGATCGAAGCGCCGCCGTTGGGGAAGTACTTCTGATAGAGCTCGTGATCGGGGTGCTCAGGCAGGCTCGGGTGGTTCACCTTGGCAACGTGGCTGTCGCCGGCAAGGAACTCAACGACCTTCTTGGTGTTCTCGACATGACGGTCAACGCGCAGCGACAGGGTCTCGGTGCCCTGGAGCAGGACCCAGGCGTTGAACGGGCTGATGCAGGCACCCTCGTCACGCAGCAGGATGGCGCGGACATAGGTTGCGAAGGCGGCGGGACCGGCAGCCTCGGCAAACGAGACGCCATGGTAGGAGGGGTTGGGCTCAGCGATCTGGGCGTACTTTCCGCTCGCCTTCCAATCGAAGTTACCGCCGTCGACGATCACACCGCCCAGCGAGGTGCCGTGGCCGCCGATGAACTTGGTTGCGGAGTGGACAACGATGTTGGCGCCATGCTCCAGCGGACGGAACAGATACGGGGTGCCGAAAGTGTTGTCGACGACAACCGGCAGACCGTGCTTCTTGGCGATCTCGGAGATGGCGTCGATGTTGGGGATGTCAGAGTTGGGGTTGCCGAGCGTCTCGAGATAGATGACCGTGGTGTTGTCCTTGATGGCACCCTCAACCTCTTCCAGGTTGTGGGCATCGACAAACGTGGTCTCGACGCCAAACTGGGAGAGCGTATGCTCGAGCAGGTTGTAGGAACCGCCGTAGATGGTCTTCTGAGCCACCACGTGGTCACCAGCCTGGGCAAGAGCCTGCAGGGTATAGGTGATGGCAGCGGCACCGGAGGCGACGGCAAGACCGGCCACGCCACCCTCGAGCGCGGCGATACGGTCCTCAAAGACGCCCTGGGTGGAGTTGGTCAGACGGCCGTAGATGTTACCGGCGTCGGCAAGACCAAAGCGATCGGCGGCGTGCTGGGAGTTGCGGAACACATAGCTCGTGGTCTGGTAGATAGGCACGGCGCGGGAGTCGGATGCGGGGTCGGCGCTCTCCTGGCCAACATGAAGCTGCAGGGTATCGAAACCAAAGGTGTGCTCGGGGTTGTTGATGAACTGGCTCATGATGATCTCCTTGATCGAACGAAAGTAAATAAATAAGAGAGAAGTAAGTCGCTGTCTCCTGATCACGCCGACGGGCGCAAACAGGAGCCCGGCATTCGTCTTGGTAAGCAGTTCATATGCGGTCCTCCTTTTGACATCCCGGTTCCGTGGTCGGCTTAATTACCTACCGCCTTTGTGTGTTTTGAATAGTACGAGCATTGTTTCGCTCGGTCAATCACTTAAAAGCGCTAACCTGTTATCGGTTTTTTAGATAGCTATCGAAAGGACGGGCACCGATGACACTCCAGCAGCTTCGTTTTCTTATCGCCGTGGCAGAGTCCGGCTCAATCAACGCCGCAGCTCAGCGCCTCTATACCGCTCAGTCCAACATCTCAAACGCCGTCAAAAGCCTAGAACAAGAGCTCCATCTGGAGATCTTTACGCGCTCCAGCCGCGGCGTCACGCTCACCAACGACGGCACCGAGCTTTTGGGCTATGCGCGCCAGGTCGTAGAGCAGGCCGACATGCTCGAGGCACGCTACGAGGACGGTGGCACCCCGCAAGCCCGCCTCGCCATTTCCGCCCAGCACTACGCCTTTTCGGTCGAGGCCTTTGTCAACGTAGTCGAGCGCTGCCGCGACAGCAAGTTCGAGTTCATCATGCGCGAGACCACCACATCGCAGATCATCGATGACGTCCGTGCGTTTCGCAGCGACATCGGCATCCTCTATCTGGACGACTTTAACGCCCGCGTTCTGCAGAAGGCCTTCGCCGATGCCCGCGCAAGCTTCCATCCCCTCTTCGACGCGACGGTCCACGTCTTCGTTAGCGAGCGCCACCCGCTCGCACGCCGCCCGCAGCTGTCCCTTGCCGACCTCACGCCCTATACGCGCTACAGCTTTGAGCAAGGCACCTCGAGCTCCTTCTATTACGCCGAGGAACCTTTTAGCTATATCCCTTGCGACCGCAACATACGAATCTCGGACCGCGGAACACTTACTAACTTACTTATCACGTCGAACGGTTACACCCTGTCGACCGGTGTCCTCTCCAATGAAATGCAATGGGGTATGGCATCGATCCCGTTAGCAGACGCCCCAACGATGCACGTAGGCTATATCATGCACGACGAGCGCAAGCCCTCTCCCCTCTTGCAGCAATACCTCGACGAGCTCAACCGCATCATCCGTGCCAACTAACTGTCGGAAGACGGGGTAGAAATCGTAGATTGCTAGCCCCCGGCGGGCATGGCGCTACAATGGTCACTCACACGAAACGTACCCAACGAAAGGAAGCCCGTGAAGGTCATCATCTATACCGACGGCTCGGCCCGATCAAATCCGGGACGCGGCGGCTACGGCGCCGTGCTCAAATACACCAACCCCGCCGGCAAGACCTTCACCTCCGAGCTTTCGCGCGGCTACGCCAAGACCACCAACAACCGCATGGAGCTCATGGCGGTCATCGTGGCGCTCGAGGCACTTAACCGCCCCTGCGAGGTCGAGGTCCATTCCGATTCGCAGTACGTCGTCAACGCTTTCAACAAGCACTGGATTGACGGCTGGAAAAAGCGCGGATGGAAAACCGCCAACAAGCAGCCCGTCAAGAACCGCGACCTGTGGGAGCGCCTACTCGCCGCCAAAAGCAAGCACAAGGTTGAGTTCATCTGGGTTAAGGGTCACGCCGGCCATGAGCTCAACGAGCGCTGCGATGAGCTCGCCACCACGGCGGCCGACGGCAGCAACCTCGATATCGATACCGGCTTTAACGAGAGCGACCTGTAACGGCGTTTTCGCACGCTATTTCCTGCCCCCTCGCGCTACACTCATCCTGTAAACCGAACGGCACGAGGGGGATACATGCTGCGTATAGCGACCATCGGCACATCTATGATTACCGACGACTTTATCCAGGTCGTCAACGCCAACGACCAAGCCGCGTTTGTGGGCACGCTCTCGCGCGATGCCGAGCGCGGCGCCGCCTTTACCGCCGAACACGGCGGCGAGCGTAACTTCACCGCACTTGACGAGCTTGCGTCCGCCGACGACGTCGACGCCGTCTACATCGGCAGCCCCAATGCGCTTCACTACGAGCAGGCCCTTGCCTGCATCGCCGGTGGCAAGCATGTCATCGTCGAGAAGCCCTTCTGCGCCACCGAAGCGCAGGCGCTGGAAGTCTTCCGCGCTGCCGAGGCAGCAGGTGTCGTGGCCCTCGAGGCCATGCGTCCCCTCCACGATCCCGCCTTCCACGCCATCGAGGACGCCCTGGGCGAGATCGCCCCCATCCGCCGCGCCTCATTGCGCTTTGGCAAATATTCCTCGCGCTACAACGAGATTCTCGCGGGACGCGCCACCAATATCTTCGACTGCAATATGGCATCGGGTTCCCTCATGGACATTGGCGTCTACACCGTCGAGCCCATGGTCGAGATTTTCGGCATGCCCTCCGGCCTTACGAGCATGGCTACTCTGCTCGACCCCACCACGCAACAGCTCACGCACGGCCCCATCGATGGCTGCGGCTCCATCCTCGCCAGCTATGGCGGAGGCAGCATCTCCGTCGAGCTCGCGCACTCCAAAATTACGAACGACCTGCTGCCCTCGCAAATCGAAGGCGAGCGTGGCACTATCCAGATCGACCATCTGTCCACGCCCCGCAACGTCCGCATCGACTATCGCGGCGACGTCGTACGCGGCTCGGCGACCGAGGCACCGCGCGAACAGGGAGACAACGGCCGCGTGCTCGACCTGCCCAAATCGAGCAACACTATGGAATACGAACTCACAGACTTTATCACCGCCATCTGCGGCATCGATAACGTTAAGGAAGAGATTTGGGAGACCCCGGCGGGACGCCACGAGCTTGGCCACTACCGCGATGTCACGCTCGTCTCGCTGCGCATCATGGATGCCGTGCGCCAGCAGGCCGGCATAACCTTCCCGGCCGACGCAGGCAAGCAGGCATAGCGATGGGCCTCTTCGATACGTTCTTCTCCAGCGTCACCGGCGGCAGTCGAGAACCTCAAAAACCATCAAACGTCGAGCTCGAGCTGCGCCGCAGGCTTACTGTGCTCGCAAGCGACGAGGCCACTCAAGACACTCCCCTGCGCTATTTCCTGCGCTGGGCGGGGCAAGTCCAGGGCGTTGGCTTTCGCTTTACCAACACCAACCTCGCGCAGGCACGCGCGCTCACCGGCTGGGTGCGTAACATGGAAGACGGCTCAGTCGAGATGGAGATACAGGGAGCTCCGGCAAATATCCTATCTCATCTCGAAGCGCTTCATGCCTCCTACGAGCGCATGGGTACGCGTTTTCGCCTCGTAGACGCCCAGGCCCGAGCCCCACTTGCCAATGAAGACGGTTTCACGCCTCGTTATTAGTATTGTGTGCTAAATACGGTATCATTTACCTACGACCGTTGATAGAAAAGAGGCGAGGCGCATGGCGGTGCAAAGAAGGAATACCAGGCAGCGAAAGTTGGTTCTTGACGCCGTGCGCCAAAGCTATAACCATCCCACCGCCGACGAAATCTACGACGTCGTGCGCGCGCAGGATGACAAAATCAGCCGCGGTACGGTCTACCGCAACCTCAATCTCTTGGCCGACGCCGGCGAGATTCTCTCCATCAAGACGCCGGGCGGAAGTCGCTTCGATCGCACCATCGAGCCGCACGCACATATCATCTGCACCTCGTGCAGCCGCGTCATCGACGTACCGCTCCCCTTCGATGCCCAGATCGACGCCAAGGCGTCCGAGCAAATCGGCTGGCACGTCACGTCGCACTACACCATCTTCGAGGGTCTCTGCCCCGACTGCCGGTAAATGTTTGGAACATGCCTTAAATCCACCTTTTCGCACTTTGCAGCAAAAAATAGATTTCTAGGTATGTCCCGAAAACCTACTCGGCGAGCAGACGGCGCAGCTCCTCTTCGACCGTGCGCACGTAGCGGACGTGGTCGTTGATGCCGCGCATAGAGGGATTGCAGCTCTCCATTAGATAAGGATGGCCCACTACGTTGAGCATGTCGCGGTCGTTTTCGTTATCGCCAAACGCCATCATCTCATCGGGCGAAATACCCAGGGCACGACCGTAATCGGCAAGCGCGGAGCCCTTGCCCGAACCGAAACCGATAAAGTCCGTCCATTCGGTTCCCGACGTCATCACGTCAACACGGTCGCTAAAGAGGCGCTCGAAATACTCCAGGGCCGCCGCCTGATCCACCTCGGGCATCTGGAAGGCAATCTTAATGACGTCCTCGTCGATGTCCTCGGGACGGCCGACCACCGCCACATCGCAGTGGACCTCATAGCGCAAATGGTCGACGAACGCATCGTTGCCGCTTATGGTGTAGAGGTGCCCCTCGCAGGAAAGGGTAACGTCGGCATGGGGGTAGGCGACCACGGCATTCGCGATATCCATCGCCAGGTCACGCTCCATAGAGCGCTTGACAACGGCACGCCCCTCGCTCATCACCAGGGCTCCGTTTTCGCATACATAGGCGAGCTCATCGGCCACCGGGGCAAACAGGTAGCGCAAGCTCGCATATTGACGGCCGCTCGCCGGCATAAACACGATACCGCGACGATGCAGTTCATCGATGAGTTCAAAGGCCTCGGAACGCGGCTCGCGCTCCCCCGGATGCAGCAACGTGCCGTCCAAATCGCATGCAATCAGCTTGATTCCCTCAAGACCCATATGCTTCCCCAAAGCCTCCTATCAACAGCAAGACGGACCTTGATTGGTCGCCCCTCAAAGCCCGCCTTGCGTATATACGCGCTTAGCCGCGCGTCTTTTTTACGATGGTAAAGTCGGGAGCCATGCTCACGACGGCCTCCGCCGCACTCGATGCAAAGCGCCGGTCCGCATCGAGTTCACGGGTAACCACCGAGAGCCGAACACCCTCGACGCCCCGGAGCATGCAGCCCAAAACAGGCTGCACCGGCGTATACATGCGCACGGTATGCTCGTCCGAATCGCCTCGGAAAAGCGGCGCGTGCATATTGCCGATCTCCCAGCACGCATGCGCGAGCGCAATCGGATCCATGCGGTCGACTTCGACCAAATAAACCTCGGCGCTGCGCAGGCGCACGACAACCGCCACGGGCACCATGCCCGAACGGTCGATGGCGAGCACGTCGCCATCGGCAAGACGACCGCCGTCGGCAGCATCCAGCCGAACATCGATCGTGCGCCCCAGCTCCGTCACGCCCGCAAACGCGCATACATCAGCCCGGTCCCAATCGAACAGTAGCTCGTCAACTTCAAAGACGCCGCCCAACTTCCGGCGAAGCAGGAGTTCATAGGACGGATCGTTGAGATTTCCCAAGCATGTCGTCGAAACCAAGCGTTCAGGCATACTCTAACCCTCGACCTCAACGAGCTCGATATCAAAGTTGAGGTCCTTGCCGGCCAGCTCGTGGTTGGCGTCGAGCGTCACAGCCTCGGGCGTCACGTCGATGACCACGGCGGGAACGGGCATACCGCTCGGCGTGGACAGGAAAAGCTTCATGCCCTTCTCGATCTGCTCGATGTTGGGAACCTGTTCGGCCGGGAAGGTCAGAACCATCTCGGGATTGTGCTCGCCGTAGGCATCGGCAGCAGGAATGTGCACGGTCTTCTTCTCGCCCACCTGCATGTCGACAACAGCGGCGTCGAAGCCCTTGATCATCTGACCGGCGCCGCAGGTGAACTCCAGCGGCTCGCCGCGATCGTAGGAGCTATCGAACTGCGTGCCGTCATCGAGCGTGCCGCGATAATGGGTCTTGACCTTCTTGCCCTGGTTGGACATGGTAACCTCCGTGATAAGGGCGGCGCACAACGCGGGCCGCCGTGAACATATGGCGCTAACTATACCCTAGTCATACAATTCAATGACAGTTTGCAAAGAAACGCTGCAACCGGAGGAACCATGGCATATCCCGTATTTGACCTACACTGCGACACTGCCGACCGAATCGGCTGGGCCACGCTCGATCTCGACCTGCGCTTTACCGCCGGCACCGACGGTTATTTCCCCGGCGACGAAACGCATCCGCAAGATTTCGACCTCATCGAGGGTAACGCCTGTGCCATCTCGCTCGCAAAGATCGGCAACACGCCGTGGGCACAGTGCTTCGCCACGTTTGTCCCCGACGAGATTCCCACCGCCCACGCCGCGCGCTTCCAGGCGCAGATCATGGCGCATATGAGCGGCCAGGCAATGCTCAACCACGACCGTATGGTCAACGTGCGCAGCGCCGCAGACATTCGCCCCGCGCTCAAGGACGGCAAGGTCGCTTGCATCCACACCATCGAAAACGCCACGTTCTTTGCCGAGGACCCCGCGCTGATCGAGGTGCTCAAGAGCCTGGGCGTGCTTATGTCGTCACTCAGCTGGAACGCGCAGGGACCGCTCGCGAGCGGCCACGACACCCACGCCGGCCTCACCGCCGCCGGCATCGAGGCGCTTACGCAGATGGAGCACGCCGGCATGGTGCTCGACGTCTCCCACCTCAACGATGAGTGCTTTGACGAGGTCGCCGCCCGCGCCACGCGTCCCTTCGTCGCCAGCCACTCCAACTCCCGTGCGGTTTGCGGCGCCAAACGCAACCTTACCGACGACCAGTTCCGCACCATTCGCGACATGGGTGGCATCGTCGGCCTCAACTACTGCAGCGAGTTCCTTTCCAACGACGCAACCGACAAGACCGCCGCAGACGTCACCTTCGACCAGCTGGCGGCGCATATCGAGCACTGGCTCGACCTGGGCGGCGAGGACGTCATCGCGCTCGGCGGCGACTGGGACGGCGCCACGGTGCCCGCTTTCCTCTCCGATGCCAGCAAGATGCCCGAGTTCCAGAACATGCTTTCCAAGCATTTTGGCAAGACCGTGATGCAAAAGCTCTGCAGCGACAACGCGCTTGCCTTCTTCGAGCGTTATTAATTTCACATCCCTTGAGCGGGCCGGCATGCCGAACGGTCGACATGCCGGCCCGTCCCCGATCTGAAGGACCGCTTTTGACGCAGCAGTTTACGATTTCCGCATCCCGACCGGATGGGACGACCATCCCCGTCGTCGTTACCAAAAAGCGCGTCAAGAACTTCAACCTACGCGTCACATCGAGCGGCGAGGTCCACGCCAGCGCACCGATCGGCGCCAGCCGCGAGCGTATCGAAGCGTTTGTGAAGCGCAACAGCGCCTGGATTATCAGCCGACTTGCCCAGCGCGAGCAACGTCAGACGACGGCACAGGAGTCGCTCAGCCCCTCGTCCATCATTGCACTTTGGGGCAAGCCCATCACGGTACAGGATGCACTCGACCACAACTTTGATCCCCCCGCACCGCGGCCCAAACAAGCCACGTTCGCAAGCTTTATGGGTACCGACGAGCCAGACGAACGTCCGCAGGCCAAGTGGAACGCGCCCCTCGACGGCTTAACGCCCAGTGAGATCCAAGCCCATATTGACCAGCTCTATACGTCCGAAGTCACATCGGCGCTGCGGGATATGGTGCACGCATACGAAATCGCAATGGGTGTCGCCGTTTCCCGCGTTTCCGTGCGCAGCATGAAAACGCGCTGGGGATCATGCACGCCCAAAACCGGCGCCATTCGCATCGCACGAGAACTTGCCGCCTACCCCGTCGAGTGCCTTGACATGGTTGTCGCCCACGAGCTCGTCCACCTGCTCGAGCCGAGCCACAACCAGCGGTTCCACGTCCTGCTCGACACATACTGCCCCAACAATAGAGCTCTGTCGCAGTGGCTCAAGCAGCCGCCCCTCAACAAGCTCTAGCGTCGACTAGCGCACGCGCTCGATCTCGACGCCGCAGCTTGCCAGGGGAAGACCGACGGGAGCCCAAGGCTTATCGAGCTTAACACGCACGCCAAGCAGCAAGGGGTAACGACGCAGCAGCATCTGGGCCACACCCTCGGCTGCCGCCTCGATGAGTTTAAACGTATGCTCGCGCAGATAGCCATCGACATCGTGGCACACCGAGCCGTAGTCAATCGAAGCGTCCAGGTTATCGTGCTCCCCCGCTGCACGCAGGTCGGCATAGAGCACCAAGGACACGATGAACTTCTGGCCCAGCGCGTTCTCTTCGGGATACACGCCGTGGTTGGCAAAGACCTCGAGACCGTCGATAGTAATGCGGTCAGCATGGCGCAGATCGTCATAGCTCACGTGGGGAACCGCCGTTGCGGTGGATATTTCGCCCCTTCCACGGCGGGCGAGCTCGGCGCCTTCAGTCTTGGTTGCATTCTCGGGCAGTTTCTTGTTGCTCATCGCGATCGTCTCCTTCGTTTAGAACCCCGACCGCGCAAACTAACTACACGCGAATCGACAGGTTCTTTTTATCATCGCTCCAGTTGCAAGCATTGCGCGCGGGGCATGCAAAGCAGGCGCGCGACGCTTTGTCGGCTGCATAGAGCAGGCGCTCGAGCGGTTGGCTGTTCACGCGCAGCTTTCGATGGCCCAGAATGGCCGTCTTAATGGCTGCGGCATCGGCCGGCTCAAACGCTACGTCATCGGGCATACCGCCGAGAATCGCATCAGCGACGCGTTCGCTTGCAACATCATGGGATATACCCGATTCATACTGTTCATCTTTGCCGATATCGTGAAGAAGTGCCGTGGCGTAGATGACCTCGCGGTCAAATTCGAGCTGTTCCTCGAGATTCTTGATCCACATAATGCGAGCGACATCCAGCAGGTGGTCAATACCGTGGCGGCAGAAGATGCGCCCCGATTCCAACTGTGCAATGTTGCCCAGGTGCCGCCGGAACAGACCGTTGGCACAGATGTAATCAATGCGAGGCATGGCACCAAAAGGCGCCAGGCCCGAAGCCATAAAACCGCGACGCGGCGTTCCCTCGTCAGTATTCGATGTAAAGTCGTTGACGACTCTCATAGTTAGCGTCCCAGCATCCTAAAGAATCGCTCCTCGAGCGCCGGATCGGCCTCAAAGACGCCGCGACGAGCGAGCGTCACGGTCTTGGTGCCAGGCTTTTGCACGCCGCGCATGGTCATGCACATATGCTCAGCTTCCATGAGCACAATCGCTCCCTGGGGAGCGAGATACTCCATGAGGGCATCGGCAACCTGTGCGCACAGCTGCTCCTGCAGCTGCAGACGACGGGCGTAGACCTCAACCGTGCGGGCAAGCTTAGAGAGCCCTGCGACACGGCCGTTGGGGATATAACCAATGGCGGCCTTGCCATAAAACGGCAGCAGATGATGTTCGCACAGCGAGTAGAACGTGATGTCGCGCTCGATAACCAAATCGTTCGAAGCGACGGCAAAGGTTTTGTACAGGTGCTCCTCGGCACTCTGGTCCATACCGCCGGCGATCTCACCATACATACGGGCAACGCGCGCCGGGGTCTCCAGCAGGCCCTCACGAGTTGGGTCCTCGCCTATGCCCTCAAGCAACAGCTTAATGGCGGCCTCGACTTTTTCCTGATCGATCATCTGGGCCTCACTTTTCCGATTTTGCGTTCGCGCTATGGTACCACGCCCTTTGGCATCGGCCACAAGCTACATAGTATGGGTCGAATAGACTGGATCGTCCCGCCAAAGTTCAACCGCATCACAAAGCGCAACACACTCGCGCTCAGCACGGTCGCGCGTAGCGTTCATATCGATCACACGCTGGTTACTCGAGCCTCTAAAACGCAATGAGATATCGTACAGATCCTGAACAAACGGGCCGTCCACCAACATGTCGAGGCAGGCCAGGATACGGTTCGTCACCTCGGTATGATGACGGCCACCCGGCATAAGCTCCTCGAGCACGTCGCCGGTAAAGCACCAAATGGTCTTGCCCGACCCCGCGGGATAGGCCGCACGCACGCGTTCGATAAAGTCAACAAGCCCCACCTGATTCTCGGGCTCCATAGGCTCGCCGCCCAGAATCGTCAGACCATCGATAAAGGGATGATCGAGGCTCTCGATAATCTTGTCCTCGACGGCACGATCAAAGGGCTCGCCCGCAGCAAAGTCCCACGCGACGGAGTTAAAGCAATTCTTGCACCCACGACGGCACCCGCTCACAAACAGAGAAGTACGAACGCCTTCCCCATCAGCAATGTCGAAATACTTTATGTTCGCGTAGTTCATAGGTAACTCTCCTGGGAGGCCGGGACATATCATCCCGTCCTCAAACATTCTCGGCCTTCGGCCTGCGAAACTGCGGGCGGGACGATATGTCCCGGCCTCATGCAAAGGGTAACTCAATGAACGAAGCGAACATCGAGCATAGGGTTCGAGGTCTAATAAAAACTTTGTTGCAGCTCAACCGCCATCGCAAGTAAATCGAAGCTGCAGCTCGAATTATTTCCGCTAAGAACTTCGAAGAGTGAGCAGACCGCATGCTGCATCTCAGCTACATCAACTTGGCTGCCCCGTAGCGAGGCCCCGGACCTTTGCTCGATATGAGTTCCGCACGAACAGGAGGCGCCAGTGGCGCCTCCGTCGTGAGCCAGGACTGTCCGAAATAGCGAGTAAAGGTCCGGGGCCTCGCTACGGGGCAGCCTGGGATGGTTATTAGAGATGCAGCACGCGGTCGCGGATCTCCTCGGTTCGACCCTGGTTCCAGAACTGGGTACCGATGTAGCCGCACGTACGACGGGCGACGTTCATCTTCTCCTGGTCGCGGTTGCCACAGCTGGGGCACTCCCACACCAGCTTGCCGTCATCCTCGACAATCTTGATCTCGCCATCGTAGCCGCATACCTGGCAGTAGTCGCTCTTGGTGTTGAGCTCGGCGTACATGATGTTGTCGTAGATGTACTGCATCACGCGGATGACAGCCTTGAGGTTGTCCTGCATGTTGGGAACCTCGACATAGGAGATGGCACCGCCCGGCGAAAGCTGCTGGAACATGCCCTCGAACTTGAGCTTGTCGAATGCGTCGATCTCCTCGGACACGTGGACGTGGTAGCTGTTGGTGATGTAGCCCTTGTCCGTCACGCCCGGGATAATGCCAAAACGACGCTGCAGGCACTTGGCGAACTTGTAGGTCGTCGACTCAAGCGGGGTACCGTACAGCGAGAAGTCAATATCGCTTTCGGCCTTCCACTCCGCGCACTTGTCGTTCATGCGCTGCATGACGGCCATGGCAAACGGCGTGCCCTCCTTCTCGGTGTGGCTGTGACCCGTCATGTACTTGACGCACTCATACAGACCGGCATAGCCCAGGCTGATGGTGGAATAGCCGCCCACGAGCAGCTTATCGATCGTCTCGCCCTTCTTCAGACGCGCCAGGGCACCGTACTGCCAAAGAATCGGCGCGGCATCCGAAAGCGTGCCCATCAGGCGCTCATGACGGCACAGCAGGGCACGATGGCACAGCTCGAGGCGCTCGTCGAAGATCTTCCAGAACTTGTCCATGTCCTGATGCGAGCTCAGTGCGACATCAGGCAGGTTAATGGTCACAACACCCTGGTTAAAGCGGCCATAGTACTTAGGCTTGCTCGGGTCGTAGTTCAGTGCATTGGCAACGTTATTAAAGCCGTTGCCCGAGCGGTCGGGCGTCAGGAAGCTGCGGCAGCCCATGCAGGTATAGCAATCGCCGTTGCCGGCGGTCTCGCCCTTAGACAGCTTGAGCTCGCGCATCTTCTTCTCGGAGATGTAGTCGGGCACCATGCGTTTGGCGGTGCACTTGGCAGCCAGCTGGGTCAGGTAGAAGTACGGGGAATTCTCGTGAACGTTATCGTCCTCGAGTACATAGATAAGCTTGGGGAATGCCGGGGTAATCCAAACGCCGGCCTCGTTCTTAACACCCTCGTAGCGCTGGCGAAGCGTCTCCTCCACGATCATGGCAAGGTCGTGCTTCTCCTGAGGCGTACGAGCCTCGTTAAGATACATAAAGACCGTCACGAACGGCGCCTGGCCATTGGTGGTCATAAGGGTCACGACCTGATACTGAATCGTCTGGACGCCGCGACGGATCTCATCGCGCAGGCGATCCTCAACAACCTCGCGGACCTTTTCGGGAGATGCGGAAACGCCGAGCTCCTCGAGCTCGCGGGCGACCTCGCCGCGAATCTTTTGACGGCTCACCTCAACAAAGGGGGCGAGATGGGTCAGCGAGATGGACTGGCCGCCGTACTGGGAGGAAGCAACCTGGGCGATAATCTGCGTCGCGATGTTGCAGGCAGTCGAGAAGCTGTGCGGCTTCTCGATCAGCGTGCCCGAGATAACGGTGCCGTTCTGGAGCATGTCCTCCAGGTTCACCAGGTCGCAGTTATGCATGTGCTGGGCAAAGTAGTCGGAATCGTGGAAGTGGATCAGGCCCTCATTGTGGGCATCCACGATCTCCTGGGGCAGCAGCACACGCTGAGTCAGATCCTTTGAAATCTCGCCGGCCATATAGTCGCGCTGAACGGAATTGACGGTCGGGTTCTTGTTAGAGTTCTCCTGCTTGACCTCTTCGTTATTGCACTCGATCAGCGACAGAATCTTGTCGTCGGTCGTGTTCTTCTGGCGCTTCAGGCTCTGAACATAGCGATAGATGATGTAGTGGCGGGCGACCTCGTAGCAGTCGAGACGCATGATCTCGTCCTCGACCAAATCCTGGATCTCCTCGACCGAAACGGTGTGGCCCGCGTTCTCGCATGCCTCGGCGACGTTTTGCGCCGCATAAACCACCTGGCGGTCGGTAAGACGAGAGCTCTCCTCGACCTCCAAGTTTGCGGCGCGGATGGCATTGACGATCTTATCGATGTCAAAGACAACCTCGGTGCCGCTGCGCTTGATGATCTTCATCCTCTTGCCTCTTTCGCGTCGTAGCCTCATTGCGCTTCAGAGCCAAACGATGCCCGGCAGGGCCTGCCCCTGCCTTGCGGCGCCGTCGCGCAATCTGTGTTTTCGATAAACCATAAGCCTCCATGCGGACATTCCCAGGAGCCGATCAAACGGTTCAAGGACACGTTCAAAAGAGGCAGTTAAGGTCTTCGTTCTCTGTCCGCCATCTATCATACGACAAAGAGGCATCTATATCCTGTATTCTTTTTTTAGGTCAAACACAACATATAGTGTTTCAGCAGGTCAAAGCAATTGGTCATTTTGCAGACGCATTAAAAATGAGGGGTATTTGACAAGTCGGTAAAACGTTACCAACACGGCTACCTGCATGGCAGTTATAAAACCCCCTTAATCAAGCCGCTGACAAATCCTACCAAAACCAAGCCGCTCACGCCAAAAGAATCCAAAAGATTATGCTTGACCAACATGTTGCGGTCGTGCCTTGCCGAGCCTCATGCAACCGCGGCACGAATCCTTGAAAGATATGTGTATGCAAACGGAGAAGATGAGAGTTTCCTCGGATGACTACTGAGAAGCATCCCGGAAGATCAAAAACTCGAAATTTGGTGACGTATTTGGCGACCAAAACAAAACAGCTCAGGGGCTAAGCCTCTGAGCTGCGAACATTTGGTGGGCGTTAGAAGATTTGAACTTCTGACCTCTTCCGTGTCAGGGAAGCGCTCTCCCCCTGAGCTAAACGCCCAAATGGAGCGGACAACGGGGCTCGAACCCGCGACCCCAACCTTGGCAAGGTTGTGCTCTACCAACTGAGCCATGTCCGCTTACGAGGATTAATCTTACGTGATGCCCGCATCCTATGCA
>NZ_QRHU01000009.1:89058-91166 GCF_003470945.1 Collinsella sp. AM23-17
ACGAGGATTAATCTTACGTGATGCCCGCATCCTATGCAAGAACTTTTTTTGAAAAGTTTCGCGACGCCCTCGCGAGCCTCATGAAGGCATCAGACACCACGGAAGGCGCAGGCAAACGCAAACTCGCCGCAAGAGGCCCCTACAACTCAGCGAGCATGATCCAGGCAGAGCTGTCCTGCACGAGCCTGCCGTCTGCGAGCGGTGATGAGGTGAGCAGGACCCTGCCCGCCGGCAGCTCCACGGGCGCTGCACCGAAGTTCGTCACACACGCCCAGCCGTTGTCGCGGCGATAGGCGATGACGCCGCCCTCAGCGCCCTCGGCACCATCCGCAAGGCCGGTGCGCCCGTCAAGATCGAGCCACGCGAGATCGTTGGCGCACCCGCGCAGCTTGCGCCGCAGCCAGAGGGCGTCACGATAGAGCGCAAGCATCGATGTCGGGTCCGCTTCTTCCCTATCGGCAGCGTAATCGGAAAACCATGCAGGCTGCGGCAGATGGGGCGCCGCATCGGCGTCCGCCGGTGAAAACCCAAACGATCCGCCCTGCGCGGGATCGTCCGCCGCCACCCACGGCAGGGGCACACGGCAGCCGTCGCGCCCCTTCTCGCGCTTCGGTCCGTGCGTATTGGTCGCAGTAGGATCTTCGAGTACAGCCCACGGAATGTCAGCCACCTCAAAAAGGCCGAGCTCCTCACCCTGATACACGTATGCCGAGCCCGGAAGCGCCAACTCAAGCAAAAGGGCTGCCCGCGCGCGGCGCTCGCCGAGTTCACGGTCCTCGTCATAAGACGACCCGTCGCGTAAGAGCCAGTCGAGCGCAATCTGATGGTAGCGCGTCGCCTTGATTTGCGGCAGGGCATAGCGTGTCGCCACGCGCGGCACGTCGTGGTTGGAGAGTACCCAGGTCGAGGCGGAATCGGATTCGATGGCCGCCTTCAAGCCCTTCTCGATTGCAGCGTGCATGTCATCATAGGTCCAAGTGGCCTTGGCGAACTCAAAGTTGAATGTCTGGCCAAGCTCGCTGGGGCGTGCGTAGAGATACTGGCGCTCGGGCAGAACCCACGCCTCGGCAACGGCGCTGCGCGGCGGATCATAACGGTCGAACACGCGGCGCCACTCGCGATAGATCTCATGGACCTCGTTGCGGTCCCACAGCGGATGGGTGCCGTCCTCAACCATGTCATCGCCCTCGGCGAGATGCCACCGGTCGAGGTCATCGCGGTCGAGATCCTTGGCGAGACCGTGCGCCACATCAATGCGAAAGCCATCGACGCCTCGATCGCTCCAAAACGCCAGGACGTCGCAAAAGAACGCATGAACCTCGGGACACGACCAGTCAAAGTCCGGCTGCTCGGGCGTAAACATGTGCAGATACCACTGACCGTCCGCGACGCGCGTCCAGGCGGGGCCGCCAAAGTTGGCATTCCAATTGGTGGGAGGCAGCTCGCCGTGCTCGCCGCGACCATCGCGGAAGATATAACGGGCGCGCTCGGGTGATCCGGGGCCGGCGGCAAGAGCGGCTTTGAACCAGGGGTGCTGGTTGGACGAATGGTTGGGCACGATGTCGACGATGACCTTGATGCCGTGCGCATGAGCCGCAGCGATCATGTCATCGAAGTCGTCAAGCGAGCCGAGACGTGGGTCGACATCGCAGTAGTCCGCCACATCATAGCCGCCATCGACAAGAGGCGATGGGTAAAACGGGCTCAGCCAGATAGCCTCGATGCCCAGCTGCTCAAGATAGTCCATCTGCTGGGTAATGCCCGCGATATCGCCCAGACCCGAACCAGTCGAATCCTTAAACGAGCGCGGATAGATCTGATAGATCGCGGCATCGGACATCCATGGGCGCGACGAGGACTTTTCTGTAGCCATGGGATGAGTCTCCCTTGCAACGAGGTTTTGCGAGATGCCCACGATGATACGCCCAAAGCGGACATTCGCGGCAAACAACGCCACAGCCACGCCCCAAAACGCTCGCTCCCTCTCGGGTTCGAGTCTCCTGGGACGAATCGATCGATCAGTGAAAAGAACGGAAGGCCCACTCCTCCGGCCACGACAGACACTATGACCCAATCCAGGGGCACGGAAACGACAGGAGCCCCCGCTC